>DATLVV010000572.1:0-3085 GCA_035577165.1 Steroidobacteraceae bacterium
CATCGGTGAGAATGGGGATGTCGCGTGGATCATGTGGTCCGGTTTGCATGGGGGACTAAATATCCGCGGTTTCGCCCAGCTGATGGGTTTCCAAGGCCACTTTGAGGTCGCGGTACGACTTGAACCGTTCGCGGCCGAGACGGCGGCGTTCCTCGTCGGCGTCGATGATTTCGGCAATGCGCGCGAAGCGTTCCCACCGTTCCGGCAGCCGATCCGTCAGGTTCACCAGCAGGTCGGCCGCGGGCGCCGCCGCCGGCAGCGCCGTGAGGTACACCTTGGTGGCCGGATCCGGCGCTTGCTCGTTCATGCAGAGCTGGTGCGGAATGAAGGAACGATCATTGAAGGTCCATAGCAGGTCATCGAGCGCACGCGCATCGGCCGCTGAATCGTTGAGGATGACGACGCGTAGATCCCGCAGATAGGCTTTTTCGGTCAGGCGGCACGCAAAGGCCCAACGCTGTGGGGCGGCGGCGCTTTTCAGTACGTAGAAATCGACGCGCTCGGTCATGTCGCCCGTGCGCAGTGGATCAGGAAGTCGACGAGCAGGGGCACGGGCCGCCCGGTGCTGCCCTTCTGTGCGCCGCCGAGCCACGCCGTGCCGGCGACATCGAGATGCGCCCAGTGCAAATCCTTGGCGAACTTCCCAAGAAACGAAGCGGCGGTGCAGGCGCCGCCCTCGCGCCCGCCGACGTTGGCGATATCTGCAAAATTGCTCTTCAGCTGATCGACGTATTCCTCGCCGACCGGCATCCGCCAGGCACGGTCGTCGGCGCGAATGCCGGCGGCTGCCAGGTCGTTCGCCAACGGCTCATGATTGCTCATCAGGCCGCTGAAATGATTGCCCAACGCGACGATGCAGGCGCCGGTCAGCGTTGCCACGTCAATTACCGCGGCCGGTTTGAAGCGCCGGCTAAAGGTGATGGCGTCGCAGAGAATCAGGCGGCCTTCGGCGTCGGTGTTCAGAATCTCGACGGTTTGGCCGGACATGGTCGTGACGATGTCGGCGGGCTTTACCGCTCCGCCGCTCGGCATGTTCTCGCACGTCGGGACGATTACCACGAGATTGATGCGCAGTTTAAGTTCGGCCACCGCGCGCAGCGTGCCGAGAACGGCGGCGCCGCCGCTCATGTCGAACTTCATTTCGTCCATGGCGGGAGGATCTTTCAGAGAAATGCCCCCCGAGTCGAAAGTAATGCCCTTGCCGATCAGACAGATCGGCGCTGCGTTCTTCTTGCCGCCGCTATATTCGCAGACGATGAGGCGCGGGGGCTGGTCCGAGCCTTGCGTTACTGCCAGAAATGCGCCCATCTTGAGCGCCTTGATGCCGCTCGCGTCCAATACCTTGGTCTTGATGCTCGGGAAGTCCTTGGCCAAAGCTTGCGCACGCGTGCCCAGATAGGTCGGGGTGCACACGTTGGGCGGCAAGTTGGCCAGATCGCGGGACAGACTCGTGCCCAGCCCAAGCGCCGCGCCGATGCGCAGACCCTCGGTGGCCGCTTTCGACCCGCGTGCGTCGGCAACCGCCACACTGAGGCTCGACAAGCGCGGCGCCTTCGGCTTTGCGGCTGTCTTCAGATCGGGAATCTTATACAACTGGGCGCAGAACACTTCGGCGACCGCACGTGCCCGGTATTGCACGTCGAGGTCGGCAACCTGCTCCAAGGCAAGGTATACGGTTGCATCGTCCGCTCCGGTCTTGCCGAGCGCATGAACCGTCGATTGCAGGGCCTTGCGGTACTGCTTGCGGCCGAAGGCAGCGTGAGTTCCCAGGCCAATCAACAGCACGCGCGCAGCCGCCGCTCCAGCAGGCGCCGGCAGCAACAGAACATCGCCGAGCTTTGCGGAGAAATCGCCGTCGCCGCGCAGTTTGCCGATCATTCCGTTCAACTGTGCATCGACCCGGCGGGCCGCAATGCCGAGTTCTCCGTCCTCGTAGACTCCCACTACCGCGCAAGCCGCCTGAGTGCGCGCTTTTGCATCGATGATTGCCTTGAATTCCATGTCCCAAGCTCCGTATTGATCCGTATTGTGCTGTCGGGGGTTGAGTAAATAGTTTACTAGATTATTACGAAGGCTCTAAGCTCGGGCTATGAAATGGACAGTGCAAAGATATGTGTTGCGCGAAGTCGTACAGACCTGGCTCGCGGTAACCGGGGTTTTGGTGGCGATTCTGGTGTCCAACCAGCTGTCCCGGGTGCTCGGCCAAGCTGCGGACAACCAGTACGGCCGGCACGTGGTGTTGGATTTGATCGCGCTCGGGGCGATCATGAATCTGTCGGTCATCGTTCCGGTCGGCCTATTGCTGGCGGTGGTGTTGACTCTGGGCCGCCTGTACCACGACAGCGAAATGGCCGCGCTGCAGGCCTGCGGCTTTGCCCCTGCGCGGCTGCTGGTGCCGCTATTCTGTTTTGCGTCCGTCATAGCCGTTGGGCTGGGCTGGCTGGTGTTCGTTCAGGTGCCGCAAGCCGACGGCCAGGTGCAGCTGTTGCGCCAATCAGCTCTCAAAGAGGCGCAATTCGGCCAGCTCGACGCCGGCCGATTCCGCTCTTTCAGCGGCGGCGACGCCGTGTTTTATGCCGAACGCGTCGATCAGGAGGGCGTTTTGCACAATGTTTTCGTGCAACGCGAGTCTGCCGGGCGAATTGAAGTTGCGCTTGCCGACACCGCCACGTATTCCAAGGCAGCGCTCAACGGCATGCACTTGGTGACGCTGTTCAACGGCCGCCGCTATGAAGGCGTGCCGGGGCGGGAGGACTTTCGGGTGATCGAGTTCCGCGAGCACGGCATCCCCATTGCAACACCCTCGGATGTCGCCGGTAGCCAGGATCCCGACACCAAACCGACCCGGGAATTGCTCGGCTCCCATGACCCCTCGGATGTCGCGCAACTGCAATTCAGGACTTCTACGCCGCTCATGGCGCTGGTTCTGACCTTGATTGCCGTGCCCTTGAGCCGTCTGCGTCCCCGCCAGGGCCGCTATACCCACGTCGGCTTCGCCATCGTCGTCTACTTCGTGTATTCGAACCTGCTGTCGGCCGCCAAGGTGTGGATCGAGAAGGGGGATCTGCCGCCGGCCATCGGAGTC
>DATLVV010000573.1:0-8309 GCA_035577165.1 Steroidobacteraceae bacterium
CGGCAGCGTCATCGGCGGATCGGTGTTCCTCACCCGCAGCGTGCCGCCGCGCTCGCGAGTGTCGCTCAAGGAGCCGGAGCTGCGAGTCGCGACGCGCGATGGCGCCGCGGAGCCCGACGCGATCTACTTCGACATTTGAGACAATAGCTGCTCGGCCACCGCACGCGCGGCTCCCGGCGCACTGGGATCCTCGTCCAAGTACGCCATCATCGCGGCGCCGTCATAGATCAGCGCCAGTTGTCCGCCCAATGCTTGGGGATCAGGGACTCCGGCCTCGCGTGCAAGCTCGGTGAACTGACCGCGAAGCCAGGCGCGTGAATCGTCGCAGATGCGTTTGACGGAGCTGCCGGCTCCCGCCTCGGCGCCGGCGCGCTGAAATGCGCAGCCGTGATAATTCGGGCGCGCCGCCGTTTCGGCCAGGCTGTCGAACACACTGAGAATCTTGTCGCGCGGCGTCTGAAACTGCGCCATGCGCTCGCGGACCCGCGCCTGCCGGCGTTCGCCGCGCCCCTGCAAGTAGCAACGAATCAACTCTTCCTTGCTGCCGAAACAATCGTACAGCGAGGCCTTGGCGACGCCGGCGCGTTCGATCACCCGGTCGATGCCGACCAGATTGACGCCATTTTCATAGAACAGCTCGTCGGCGGCGGCCAGCAGACGGTCGCGCGCTGAAACGCGGGGGCCGTGGGACGCTGGGGCGACCGCGGTGCGGGTCGGGGTGGTATTCATAGCTTGACTTTAACAGACCGGTCTGTATAGTTCAATCCGAAATAGACAGACCTGTCTGTTTGGAGTGAACCATGAAGCTACCCACCCCGTCTCCGACCATGGCAACGCGCCATCTGCCGCCCGCGGCGTCTTTTTACCTGCTGGCGTCCATCACCGTGTCCTTCCTTGCGGGCTCCGCCGCGCCCACTCCGCTGTATCCGGTCTATCAATCGATGTGGGGCTTCTCTCCGGTGACCCTGACCCTCGTCTTCGGCATTTACGCCGTGGCGGTGCTGGCGGCGCTGCTGGTGGCCGGCCGGCTATCGGATCATCTGGGTCGGCGGCCGGTGCTGATCGCGGCCGCCGTCGGGCAGGTTGTGGTGATGGTGATGTTTGCGACCGCGGCGAGTGTGACGGGACTGCTACTGGCGCGAGTCTTTCAAGGAGTCACGACCGGCGCTGCGATCGGCGCGGTCGGCGCCGCGATGATCGATCTTGATAAGCGCCGTGGCTCGATTGCCAATGCGGTGGTCCCGCCCTTGGGCACGGCGCTGGGTTGCCTCATCGGCGGAGTTTTCCTGCAGTACCTGCCCGGTCCGACGCACTTGGTGTTCGCGGCATTGGCGGCTGTTTTCGTGGCGCAGGTGCTGGGGCTCACGTTCATGAAGGAATCCATCACTGCGCGGCCCGGCGCGCTGGAATCGCTCGTGCCGCGCTTCAATCTGCCGCGTGCCACGCGCAAGCCACTGCTGCTGGCGGCGCCTATTCTGATCGCGGTCTGGGCGCTGGCCGGGTTTTACGCCTCGCTCGGCCCACAACTGATTCGCGGCATGCTGAGTTCGCAATCGCCGGTGCTCGGCGGCATGGCCTTGTTCGTACTGGCGGCGAGCGGGGGCTTTGCGGTGTTGCTGCTGCAAAATCGCACGCCGCGGGAAATGATGCTGTTGGGTGCGGGCAGTTTGCTGGCGGGCGTGGCGCTCACCGTGGCGGCACTGCCGCACGCGAGCTTCGCCTTGTTTCTGCTGGGCACGGTGGTTGCCGGAATCGGCTTCGGCACCGGCTTTCAGGGGGCCGTGCGCACCGTGATCGCGACTGCCGCCCCGCACCAACGAGCCGGCACTCTGTCGATCATTTTCGTCATCAGCTATCTCGGCTTGGGCGTGCCGGCGATCGCCGCCGGCTCGATGCTGACGCACCACGCGGACATCATGGTCACCGCCGAAGCTTTCTGCGCGGTCATCATGGTGCTGGCCGGCGCAGCGCTCGCGGGCGCCGCTACATCATTTTACCGAGGACGGGCACCAGCAGCAGCGCAACGATATTGATAATTTTGATCAAGGGGTTGATGGCCGGACCCGCGGTGTCCTTGTAGGGGTCGCCGACGGTGTCGCCGGTGACTGCGGCCTTGTGCGCATCGGAACCCTTGCCGCCGAAGTGGCCTTCCTCGATGTACTTCTTGGCATTGTCCCAGGCGCCGCCGCCGGTGGTCATGGAGATGGCGACGAACAAACCGGTCACGATGGTGCCGATCAGCAGTCCGCCCAATGCCTGGACGCCGGTGCCGGGACCCATGAGGAAATTCACCACGAACACCAGCACGATGGGCACCAGAATCGGCAGCAGCGAGGGCACGATCATTTCCTTGATCGCGGCCTTGGTGAGCATGTCGACCGCACGCGAGTAGTCGGGTTTGGCGGTGCCTTCCATGATGCCCTTGATCTCGCGGAATTGACGGCGGACTTCGTTGACCACGGCGCCTGCGGCGCGGCCCACGGCTTCCATCGCCATGGCGGCGAACAGGTAGGGCACCAGACCGCCGATGAACAAGCCGATGATCACGGCCGGGTTCGACAGATCGAAGCTGGTGGCGTGTCCCGTGACTTCACTCAGCTTGTGGGTGTAGTCGGCGAACAAGACCAGCGCGGCAAGGCCCGCGGATCCGATGGCGTAGCCCTTGGTGACGGCCTTGGTGGTGTTGCCCACGGCATCGAGCGGGTCGGTGACATCGCGCACTTTCTTGTCGAGTCCCGCCATTTCGGCGATGCCGCCGGCGTTGTCGGTGATGGGTCCGTAGGCATCGAGCGCCACGATCATTCCGGTCATGGACAGCATGGCGGTGGCGGCGATGGCGATGCCGTACAGGCCTTCCAGGCGGTAGGACGCCCAGATGCTCAAGGCCACCGCAATCACGGGAAGCGCGCAGGCCTTCATCGAGACGCCGAGGCCGGCGATGATGTTGGTGGCATGGCCGGTTTGCGAGGCTGCGGCCACGTGCTGCACGGGTTTGTACTCAGTGGCCGTGTAGTACTCGGTGATCACGATCATGGCGGCCGTGAGCGCCAGGCCGACCAGGGTGCACAGCCAGATGGAATTGGCGTGCTCGCCCATGATGCTCTTGGAGACGAAATAAAATGCAATCGCCGAGATCACGGCCGAGACGATGACACCCTTGTACAGGGCATTCATGATCTTGCCGCCTTCACGGGTGGAAACGAAGAAGGTGCCGACGATGGAGGAGACGATGGAAATCGCGCCCAGCACCAGCGGAAACAGGATGGCGCGCTCGCCCATGTTCACCATGACGAGGCCGCCGAGCAGCATGGTGGCGACCAGGGTGACGGCGTAGGTTTCGAACAAGTCGGCCGCCATGCCGGCGCAGTCGCCGACATTGTCGCCGACGTTGTCGGCAATGACCGCCGGATTGCGCGGATCGTCCTCGGGAATGCCGGCTTCGACCTTGCCGACCAGGTCCGCGCCGACGTCGGCGCCCTTGGTGAAAATGCCGCCGCCCAATCGGGCGAATATCGAGATCAGCGAACCGCCGAAGGCGAGGCCGACCAGCGAACGCAGTGCGGATTCCGAATCGCCGAGAACGCGGAGCATGAGGAGGTAGTAGCCGGCGACCCCGAGCAGCCCGAGACCCACCACCAGCATGCCGGTGATCGCGCCGCCGCGGAACGCGACTTTGAGGGCGGCGTTGATGCCCGAATGCGCCGCCTGGGCGGTGCGCACATTGGCGCGCACGGAAATGAACATGCCGATGTAGCCGGCAAGTCCTGAGAGGATGGCGCCCACGGCGAAGCCGCCCGCGGTCGACCAGCCCAAGGCCACGCCCAAGGCCACGAAGAGAATGACTCCGACGACGGCGATGGTGGAATATTGCCGATTTAGGTAAGCCTTGGCGCCTGCTTGAATCGCCGCGGCGATTTCCTGCATGCGCGCATTACCCGCCGGCTGCGCCAGAATCCAGCGTACCGAGATGACGCCGTAAATGATCGCAACAGCACCTGCTGCAATGGCCAGCCATAGCGCACAGTCGAGGGTCATGAGTAAAATCTCCGGTGGGAACTTATGTTATTGAAAATTATACATTTATAGGCGAAAAAATCGACGCGACTATACCACAAACGGGGTGCGTAAACGTTTGACAACGCTGACACCCTTGAGCGTGACATAAGAGGGCAGGCCGTCGCGGTAGGGCGGGTAGTCCTCGCCGCGGATGAGCGGCTGCAAGTAGCTGCGGCAGGCCGCGGTAATGCCGAAGCCATCCGCCGTAATGAAATTGCGCGGCACCTTCTTTTCCTGGTTGGCGACCGCTGCCAGCGGCGCCTCGCCGATGCTCCAGCGGTAGGGCTTGGCGGACTTGCGCACGATCACGGGCATCATGGCGTTCTTGCCCTTGAGCGCGAGTTCGACCGCCGCCTTGCCGACGGCATAGGCCTGTTCGACATCCACTTTCGAGGCGATGTGACGCGCGGAGCGCTGCAGGTAGTCGGCGACGGCCCAGTGAAATTTATAGCCGAACGCCTCCTGCGGCATTTGCGCGACGATGGGTCCCACGCCGCCCAATTGGGCGTGGCCGAAGGCGTCCTTGGTGCCGGCCTCGGCGAGAAATTTGCCGCCGGCATCGCGAACTCCTTCGGAGACCACGACCACGCAGTAGCCGTGTTTTTCGACCGCCGACTTTACTTTGGCGAGATATTTCTCGCGGTCGAACACTATTTCCGGGAACAAGATGACGTGCGGCGCATCGCCGGTTTTCTCGGCGGCGAGACCGCCGGCGGCCGCCATCCAGCCGGCGTGCCGGCCCATGACTTCAAGCACAAATACCTTGGTGGAGGTGCGCGCCATGGAGGCCACATCG
The DNA here is from genome assembly GCA_035577165.1 of Steroidobacteraceae bacterium. Classification (GTDB taxonomy): domain Bacteria; phylum Pseudomonadota; class Gammaproteobacteria; order Steroidobacterales; family Steroidobacteraceae; genus Bog-1198. The sequence continues at coordinate 4,853 of DATLVV010000573.1, forward strand.
AGCGCCGCTTCGCGCGTTGAAACGGCGATGTACTTGGCCGCGGAGCCGAAGCCCGGGCAGCAATCGGTAATCGGCAGATCGTTGTCGACGGTTTTGGGGATCCCGATGCAGGTGATCGGATAGGACATTTGCACGGCGATTTCGGACACTTTCTGTGCCGTGTCCATGGAATCGTTGCCGCCGTTGTAGAAGAAATAGCCGATGTCGTGCGCGCGGAATATGTCGATCAGACGTTCATACTGGGCGCGGTTCTTGTCGATCCCGGCCAGCTTGTAGCGCGCGGAGCCGAAGGCGCCGCCCGGCGTGTGGCGCAGGGCGCTGATGGCCGCCCGGCTTTCCTTGCTGGTGTCGATCATGTCTTCGGTCAAGGCACCGATGATGCCGTGCCGGCCCGCATACACCTTGCCGATCTTGCCCCGGTGCTTGCGCGCGGTTTCGATGACGCCGCAGGCAGAGGCATTGATGACGGCGGTTACTCCGCCGGATTGAGCATAGAACGCGTTTTTCATGGGACCCCCTGCGGCGCAAGGCGCGCAGAATAGCCGATCGGCCAGAGTTTGACGACCGCGGCGGCCAAAGGTACGGTAGCGCGCTTTCCACAACTCTGAGAATCATGCGAATAGTTCTATTGGGAGCGCCGGGTTCCGGCAAGGGCACGCAATCGCAACTGCTGGTCAAGACCTTCTGCGTACCGCAAATTTCGACCGGCGACCTGTTGCGGGATGCGGTGGCCAAGAGCACCGAACTCGGGCTGCGCGCCAAGGCCGCCATGGACTCGGGCAAGCTGGTCGACGACGCCACCGTGCTCGGCATGATCCGCGAGCGGCTGCGGCTGCCGGACGCCTCCAGGGGCTTCATCCTGGACGGATTTCCGCGCAACATCGCCCAGGCCGAAGCCCTGCAGAAGCTGCTCGGCGAGCTCCGCACGCCGCTCGAGTCGGTGGTTCTGCTGAATGTCGATCTCGGCATTCTGTTCAAGCGCCTGACGGGGCGCCGGATTTGTCAGGATTGCGGCAAGGTGTTCAATGTGCACACGGCGCCGCCGCCCGAGGGCAAGCATCGCTTGATCCAGCGGCCGGACGACAAGGAAGAAGTCATCGGCAAGCGCCTGGAAGTATACGAAGCGCAAACCAAGCCGCTGATCAAGTACTACGAAGCGGCCGGGTTGCTGCGGATCGTGGATGCCGATGCCGACGTGGATACGGTATTCAAGAGCATCGAACACGCGGTGTTCAAGCACGAAATCAAGCACGAAATCAAGCACTAGCTCCAGCCAGAGCGTCGAGTAAACGGATTCCTATTTCTTCCCGGCGCCAGCCCGTCAGCGCGTGAGACTCGCGCAGCTCGGGTGCGCGGGTCGACAGGGCCAGCGCCTTGAGTTCGCCGCGCGGCGCGAGTATTTCCGCGCTGACATTGAGTTCCGCGGCGCGGGCATCGACGACTTTGCCCAGGCGTTCGATCAGCGCTTTTTGCTCGGGGGTGGGACGCGCATCCTGGCTGGGTTCCTGATCCGCCGGGTCGTCGGGTGCATTCTCGAGCGCCGCCTGCAGGCTGGCCGCCAGGCTGTCGTTCAGCGGCGGCGGCGCACCCTGGGCGGTGGCAAAAATCGCAGGATCGGCGAGGATCCAGGCGCGCGGCAGATCGCGGGTGCGCGCCAATTTTTCGCGCCACACGGCGATCGCTTTGGCGCGGGCACGGGCGGCCGGCGCCAGCTGCGCGAGCCCGCGCAGCCTCGCCCACGCCTGGGCGGGGTCGGGTTCATACAGTTCCGGGCTCACGAGAGCCTGGCAGTCCTCCAGGGCCCAGTGCTCGCGCCCAAGTTCGCGCAGCCGCTGCGACAAGTGATCCGCAACCTCGCCGAGGTACAGGACATCGTCCGCCGCGTATTCCAATTGTGCCCGCGACAGCGGACGCTTCGACCAGTCGGTGCGCGTCTGGCCCTTGGGGATGCTCACGTCGAGCAAGGTCTTGACGAGTTCGGCGTAGCCGACCTGCGGCTTGAGTCCGACGCAGCCCGCGGCGATCTGCGTGTCGAACACCGGAGCCATGATGCGCTTGGTGGTGAGATATACCGCCTCCAAATCCTGGCGTGCGGCGTGAATCACTTTGCGCGCCAGCGGCGCGGTGAGCACGGACATCAAGGGTTCGAGACTGCCGAGCCGCAGAGTGTCGATGCACCAGATCCGATCCGCGGCCGCGATTTGCAGCAGACAGAGTTTCGGGAAGAAGGTGCGCTCGCGAAGAAATTCCGTGTCGACGCCGATCCACGCCTGCGTCTCCAAATCCTTGGCCAGCGCCGCCAGCTCCGTTTCCTTATCAATCCAAATCGCGTCGGGCATGACAATGATCCGCGTGTACAATTTGAAACGGGATTATGACTGAATCGGACCATGCTGCGACTCGCGAAGGCATTTTGGGATATTTCACTCTGGCGACGAACGCCGGAGCAATTGCCCGCGTCATTGTTCCTGTTGTCCCTGGTCGCGGGCGCCGCGGCGCTGCTCGAGGTGTTGAGCGCGCTGCAGCCGCCCATTTCGATCCCGCAAATGTTCGCCCGCGTGGTGTTGAGCGTGGGTCTGCCGCTGGCCTTCGTCTGGGTGGCCCTGCTCCTGGCGCACCGCCCGCATCGATTCCTGCAGACCAGCATCGCCGTGCTCGGCGTCGACGTGCTCGCCGGGTTGATCCTGTATCCCATCGGTTCGCTGATGCACTTCATCGGGCCGGATAGTTTCGCCGCGGTGCCGTTGGGAATCTTGATGTTGGCCGGCTTGGTTTGGTATTTGCTCGCCTGTGCCAACATCTGGCGCTGCGCCCTCGACGGCGGCGTCGGAATGGGGATGGTGGTAAGTGTGGGGTATTTTCTGATGTCGATATTGGAGCAGCAATTGCTGCCGGACAAATGACCATGCATGTGCATATTCTGGGCATCGGCGGCACGTTCATGGGCGGCGTGGCCGCGATCGCCAAGGCCGCCGGATTTCGGGTGACGGGCTCCGACCTCAATGTGTATCCGCCCATGAGCACGCAGCTGACCGCGCTCGGTATCGAGCTGGTTCAAGGCTACGGCGCCGAGCAGCTGGATTTGCGGCCCGACATCGTGGTCGTGGGCAACGCCCTGAGCCGCGGCAGTCCGGTGGTCGAGGCCATGCTGAATCGAGGCATGGCCTATACCTCCGGGCCGCAATGGCTGGCGGAGCAAGTATTGCGGGAGAAGCACGTGATCGCGGTGGCCGGCACGCACGGCAAGACCACCACCACCGCCATGCTGACGTGGATACTCGAGGACGCGGGTCTTAACCCAGGATTTCTGATCGGCGGCGTGCCGAGCAATTTCGACTCCACGGCCCGCTTCGGCAGCGGACCCTGCTTCGTCATCGAGGCGGACGAATACGACACGGCGTTTTTCGACAAGCGCGCGAAATTCGTGCACTACCGGCCGCGCACCGCGATTCTCAAC
>DATLVV010000574.1:0-6113 GCA_035577165.1 Steroidobacteraceae bacterium
GTTCTGGCGCATCCTCTTGTTCTACATCGGCTCGATATTCGTGGTGGGCACCCTGATCAGCTTCACCAATCCCAATCTATTGAACGGCGATGAAGGCCACATTGCGTACTCGCCCTTTACCATGGTGTTCCAGCAGCTTCCGCGCTTCGGCTATTACGCCGCCAACCTGATGAATGCGGTGATCCTGTCCTCGGTACTGTCTGCAGGGAATTCGTCGATGTATGTGGCCTCACGAATGCTCTATGCCATGTCTCACAGCCGCAAGGCACCCAAGCTGTTCCGCTATGTCAATCGACGAGGGGTACCCGTGGCCGCGCTGCTGGCCACGGGCTCGGTCAGTGCGCTAGGCTTCTTCTCCACCCAGATCGGCGACCAAAAAATCTATCAGATCTTCTACAACGCCTCGAGCCTCACCGGGTTCATCATCTGGCTGGGCATCGCGGTCTGCCATCTGCGGTTTCGCCAGGCCTGGGTGGCGCAAGGCCGCAGTCTCGACGACCTGAAATTCAAAGCCAAGTTCTTCCCCTACGGCCCTTGGATTGCGCTGGTGCTGTTTCTGGTGGTGTTGTTCGGCGCCAATATCAACGTGTTTCAGGCGCCGGTGTTCTCGTGGTTCGATTTCATCACCGGCTACCTCATCATTCCGGTCTTCATCGCCCTTTACCTCGGCCACAAGATTCGCAACAAGACCCGCTTGGTCTCCCTCAAAGACTGTGATTTCGAAATGCCCTTTAGGGATTGAGCAAGCCCACGAGGCAACCACCCGTGAAACAAGACGCAGAAATCCGCAACTTTCTGATCGAGCGCGGCATCGAACACGTCAAGATCGGCGTCTTCGACACGGACGGCATCCTGCGCGGCAAATATTTGAGTCGCGATAAATTCCTGTCGGCGCTCGACAAGAATTTGGGATTTTGCGACGTCGTTCTGGGCTGGGACTCGAACGATCAACTGTACGACAACACGAAGTTCACCGGCTGGCATACCGCGTACCCCGATGCCACCGTGCGGGTCCTGCCCGCCACCCGCCGCGACATTCCCTTCGAGCCGAAAACCGTGCTGTTTCTCGGTGAGTTTGCCGGCCGTGCCGAAGCCGTCTGCCCGCGCGGCACGCTGCGGCGCCTGCAGCAACGGGCTGCCGACATGGGCTATGCGGTCAGCGCGGCGGCGGAATTCGAATTCTTCATGTTCGAGGAGACGCCGCAGTCGGTGCGCGACAAGGGCTATCGGGACCTCAAGACCATGACGCCCGGGGCCTTCGGCTATTCGGTGCTGCGCAGCTCCGTGCATTCGGACCTCTACCACGAGCTGCTCGATCTCGGCCAGACCATGCGCTTCCCGATCGAGGGCCTGCACACGGAAACCGGACCCGGAGTTCTCGAAGCCGCGCTTATCTATTGCGATGCCCTCGAGGCCGCCGATCGCGCGGCCCTCTTCAAGACCTTCGCCAAGGTGCTGGCGCAGCGCCACGGCCTGATGGCCACCTTCATGGCCAAGTGGTCCACCAGCGTGCCGGGCCAGAGCGGACACCTGCATATCTCGCTGCGCGCCGCCAACGGCGACAGTGTGTTTCACGACCCCTCCAAGCCGCATGACATGTCCGACGCCATGCGCTGGTTCGTCGGCGGCCAGCAGGCGCTGATGCCGGAGTTGCTCGCCATGGTCGCCGGCACGGTCAACAGCTACTCCCGCCTGGTGCCCGGCTACTGGGCGCCGACCTCCGCGACCTGGGGCATCGAGAACCGCACCACGGCGCTGCGCGTCATCCGCGGCGGTCCCTCGAGCCAGCGAGTCGAATACCGCATTGCGGCCGCGGATATCAACCCGTACATCGCGCTGGCGGCCGCCATCGGCGCCGGACTCTGGGGTATCGAGCACCGGATCGAGCCGGATGCGCCCATCGAGGGCAACGCCTACGCCCGCGAGCACCCACCGCAGCGACGATTGCCCGCAACCTTGTATGAAGCCGCCGAACGATTGGCCGCTTCCAAGCCGGCGCGCGCCCTGTTCGGCGATGAGTTCGTCGAACACTACGCCGCCACCCGCCAATGGGAGGAGCGAGAATTCCGCAAGGCGATCACCGACTGGGAACTCGCCCGCTATTTCGAGATCATTTGAGCGCACGGCTGACCGAGACATACGCATGACCCACATTCACGCATGACCCACATTCACACATGACCAACTTTCACGCATGACCGACACCCTCACGACCATCAGCCCCGTTGACGGCCGGATCTATGTCGAACGGCCGCTGCACACCGCCGCCGACATCGATCGTGCGCTCGATGCGGCCCGAGCCGCCCAACTCGCCTGGAGCCGGGTGCCGCTGGCGGCGCGCTGCGACGCGCTGGGCAAGGCCGTCGACGCCTTCGTCGCCAAGGCGAATGACATTGCCGCCGAAATCACCTGGCAGATGGGGCGCCCGATTCGTCATGCCCCCGGCGAGGTGCGCGGCTTCGAGGAGCGCGCGCGCCACATGCTGCGGGTGGCGCCGGAGGCGCTCGATGCGGTGCGGCCCGGCGCGAAGGAAGGTTTCGAGCGCCAGATCAAGCGCGTGCCGCTCGGAGTCGTCGCGGTGGTGGCGCCGTGGAATTATCCTTATTTGACCGCGGTCAATGCCGTGCTGCCGGCGCTGATTTCCGGCAACACCGTGGTGCTCAAACACTCGCATCAGACGCCGCTGTGTGCGGAGCGCTTCCTCGAAGCATTCTCGGGCGCAGGTATCCCCTCCGGTGTCTTCCAATACCTCCATTTGTCGCACGCGGATACGGCTCGCCTGATGGGCGACCGGCGCGTCGCCAGCGTGTGTTTTACCGGCTCGGTGGCCGGCGGGCGGGCGGTGGTCGCGGCCACCGCGGCCGGTTTTGCCACTTCCGGCTTGGAGCTCGGCGGCAAGGATCCGGCCTATGTGCGCGCCGACGCGAACCTCGCGCACGCGGTCGAAACATTGACGGACGGCGCCTTCTACAACTCGGGCCAGTCCTGCTGCGGCATCAAGCGCATCTATGTCGCGGCGGCGCGCTATGAAGATTTCGTCGCCGGCGTCGTCGACCTGACCCAGAAGTATCGGCTGGGATCGCCGCTCGATCCCGGGACGACCCTGGGGCCGGTGGTGCGCACTTCCGCCGCCGAGGCGATACGCGCCCAAGTACGCGAGGCGGTCGCGCGCGGGGCGCGTCCGCTCATCGACGAGTCGAGGTTCGCGGCCGCCGCGCCGGGAACGCCGTACATTGCACCGCAGGTGCTGGTGGACGTGGATCATTCCATGGCCATCATGCGCGACGAAACCTTCGGCCCCGCGGTCGGCATCATGCGGGTTGCGTCGGATGACGAGGCGATTCGTCTGATGAATGACAGCGACTTCGGACTCACGGCCGCAATTTTTTCGGCTGACCCCGAGCGCGCCGAAGCGCTGGGCGATGCGCTGGAGACCGGCACGGTGTTCCTCAATCGCTGCGACTATCTCGATCCCGCGCTGGCCTGGACCGGGGTCAAGAATTCGGGACGGGGCTGTACCTTGTCGCGCGTTGGCTTCGAGCAGCTGACCCGGCCCAAGTCCTATCATTTTAAGGTGGCGACATGAGCACCAGCCTGCGCGGCAATTGGAACTATCCGACCACCATCTGGGCGGGACCCGGCCGCATCGCCGACCTCGCGGATGCCTGCGCGCGGACCGGCATGAAACGGCCGCTGATCGTCACCGATGAAGGCTTGATCGGCGCCCCGATGATCAAGAAGGCTCTCGCCGCCGTCAAAGACTCCGCGCTGTTCGGCGCCGTCCGCGGCAATCCAGCCCTGAGCCACGTCGAGGCGGGGCTGCGCGCGTACTTGAGCGGCCGCCATGACGGGGTCGTCGCGTTCGGCGGCGGCTCGGCGCTCGATGCCGGCAAGGTCGTCGCCTTCATGTCGGGACAGACGCGCCCGCTCTGGGATTTCGAGGACATCGGCGACTGGTGGACCCGCGCGGATCCTGCCGGCATTGCGCCGGTGGTGGCCGTGCCGACCACGGCCGGCACCGGTTCCGAAGTCGGCCGGGCGGGGGTCATCCTCAACGAGGAGACTCACCAGAAAAAAATCATCTTTCACCCGCAGATGATGCCGCGCATCGTCATTTCAGATCCGGAACTCACCGTCGGCCTGCCGCCCGGTGTGACCGCCGCCACCGGCATCGATGCGTTCGTCCACTGCTTCGAAGCATTCTGTGCACCCGGGTTCCACCCGCTGGCCGACGGCGTGGCCCTCGAGGGCATGCGGCTCATCCACCGATTCCTGCCGCGCGCTTATGCGGACGGCAAGAACATTGAAGCGCGCGCGCAGATGTTGGCCGCCGCATCCATGGGCGCCACTGCCTTCCAAAAGGGCCTCGGCGGCGTGCATGCCATCGCGCATCCCGTGGGCTCGTGGTTCAACACCCATCACGGGCTGACCAACGCCGTCATTCTCCCCTACGTCATGATTTTCAACCGGCGCGCCATCGCCGACAAGGCCGATGTCATCGCTCGCGTGCTCGACCTGCCCAAGCGTGGCTTCGACGGCTTCCTTGCCTGGGTGCTCGACATGCGGCGCGAACTCGGCATCCCGCACGCACTCGCCGACATTGGCGTGAGCGTCGACAAGGCGGCGATCATCGGCCGCGAGGCGGCGATCGATCCATCCGCCGGCGGCAATCCCATTCCGGTCGATGCCGCGCAATTGGAGCACATCTTCCGCGCGGCCGTGGCGGGCCGGCTCGAGGCTGTGGACAGCGCGGCGTGAGCGGCGCACGCATTCTGGTCATCGACGGTAATGTCGCCGAGATTCGCGCGCGCCAGGTCGCCGCGCTCGGCTATGACTCCGGAAGGGGCTATGCGCAGGTGCTGCAGCGCCTCGACGGCGCGCTGCAAATAGACATTGTGTGCGCCGCGGACGGCGCTGCGCTGCCGCCGGGAGCGGCGCTCGAGAACTATGCCGGCGTCACCATGACCGGATCGGCGCTCAACATCTACAACGGCGGCGTGGCGGTGACGCGGCAGATCGAGCTCGTCAAGGCCGTGTTCGCCGCGGGAGTGCCCTTCTTCGGCAGCTGCTGGGGGCTGCAGGTGGCCGTCACGGCCGCGGGCGGAGAGGTGCGCGCCAATCCCCGCGGGCGCGAGTTCGGCTTCGCACGGCGAGTATTTTTAAGCGACGCCGGACGCGAGCATCCCCTCTTCACCGGCAAGCCGATCGTGTTCGAAGCGCCGACCGTGCATCGCGATGAGATCGCCTCACTGCCGGCCGGTGCCGCGACGCTCGCCGTCAATGACTTCGGTGTGCAGGCAGCGTCATTCAATGTCGGCCGCGGCACATTCTGGGGAGTGCAGTACCACCCGGAATACGACTACGTCGACATTGCCGCCGCGGCCGAGCGCTACGGCGAGACCTTGGTCAAGGAAGGCATGTTCCGCGACGCTCCGGCGCTCTCGGCATTCGCCGCCGACCTGCGCGCGCTGCAAGCCGCGCCCGCGGATCCGACGCTGCTCTGGAAGCATGGCTTGGGTCCGGCCATGAGCAACGAGGCACTGCGGCTGCTCGAAATCCGCAATTGGCTCAACGTCAACGTGTTGCCGCGCTCGTGATGCTGCCGCGCCGCGGACATGACGCGCACACGACGCGCACACGACGCGGCCCGGTCAACCGAAATCGACGGCGGTCGTGTTCCCGCCGCAAATCAGCACCCCGACGCGTTCGCTTCGGTCAGGCACATAGCGCCCGGAGGTGAGCGCCGCCAGGGCAGCGGCGCCCCCCGGTTCGGCGACCACCCGCAGCGTTTGCCACAATCGTCGCTGCGCGTCGCGGATGGCATCGTCCGAGACCAACACGGTCTTCTGCACATAGCGCCGGATGATGGGGAACACCAACTCACCGACCCGCCGCGGCGCGAGGGAGTCGGCTGCAATTCCACCCGCTTCGGCATCGACCGGCCGACCCGCCGCGAGCGCCCGGGTCAGCGTCGGCGCTTGCTCGGGTTCTACACCGACGATTTTGATGCGGCCCTCGTACCACGACGAAATTCCGGCGATCAGGCCGCCGCCGCCCACGGCAAGCAGCAGGGTGGTCAGATTCCCGGCCTGGCTTTCCAGTTCCAGGCCCAC
>DATLVV010000575.1:0-7444 GCA_035577165.1 Steroidobacteraceae bacterium
GTGAGTAGTAGAAGAATTAAGCTGCACGCCATTTGCCACGACGGCACATGGGATGCCAGTGATATTGAGATGCAACAGATTCGGGAATATTTGGGCGCGGTTTGGCTCAATACTCACGCTGGCGCGAACTAGCAGCTAAAACCGAATGGTCTCTCTCAGCCTCTCGGGCCCCGAAAGCGAATCGAACGCCCAGGTGCCGTTGGCCTCCCGGCCGTAGAAGGCGCTAAACTCTCAGCGACAGTTTTCCAGGGAATGGCGAACATCGAAATCCAAGGAGTAACGCGCTGATCGTCCCAAGAGAGACGGCTCTTAGCCCAGGCGGGGCGCACGGACGCCATGCTGCCCTACTACCGACAGCTTTGCGATGCGTCGCGCTGGCGGGCTTGCTGTTGTTCGGACCGGCGTGGGGCGAGGCGCAGCCGCCGATCCGACAGGTCCTGCTGCTGCAATCGTTCGATCGCGGCAACATGATCCTCGACCGCTTCACCGGCGACCTGCGGATCGACCTGGACCAGCTAGCTGGGAGACCGCTCAATGTCGTTCAGGTCGTCGTGGGTCCGACGGGATTTGTCGGCGCGCCTGAGCTGGCGGTCGTCGACTTCATCCGCTCCACCTATGCGGATCGTCCCAAGCCGGACCTTATCGTGACAGTTGCCGGCCCGGCGGCGGTATTCGCACGCAAATATCGACGGCAGCTCTTTCCCGACTCGCCGCTGCTGTTCACGGCCGTCGATCAGCGATATCTGGGAACTGCGCCGCTTGGCGAGAACGAGACTGCCGTCGCAGTCGTCAACGATTTCCCCGGGCTCGTCGACGACATCCTGCAGCTGCTGCCCCAGACCAAGCAGGTGTTCATGGTGATGGGCTCCGGACAGATCGGCAGATTCTGGCATCAGGAGCTTAACCAGCAGTTCATGCGATTTCGCGATCGCCTGACCTTCATCTGGTCCGACGAACTGACCCTTCCCGAGATCTTGCGCCGCTGTGCGAGCCTTCCAGAGCACTCGGCGATTTTCTACATCACGTTCGGGACCGATGCGGCGGGAGCGGCATACGCGGACGAGCGAGTACTCGCCGAGCTTCACTCCGCAGCGAATGCTCCGCTGTTTTCGAGGCATGGCGTGTTCCTCGGCTCCGGCGTTGTCGGCGGCAGGATGATGTCCATTGACGATCTCGGCCGCAGCGCGGCCGACGCGGCCCTTCGACTGCTGAACGGCGCGTCGCCGAGCAGCGTCAGCGTACCGCCGCAACCGCCCGGCCAACCGATATTCGACTGGCGCGAGTTGAAGCGGTGGGGCATACCCGAGAGCCGGTTGCCGTCCGGCAGTGTGGTGCGCTATCGAAGTCCCAGTGTGTGGCGCGAGTACCGCGGCACGATTCTGATCATGGCCGGCGCACTGGCCATCCAGGCGCTCCTGATCATAGGGCTCTTGTTCGAGCGTCGCGCCCGGCATCGGGCCGAGATCGACAGCCGGAGGAGTCTGGCACTCGCCGCCGACGCCGGACGCCGCGAGACTATGTCGGCGCTCACTCACTCGATTCTACATGAGCTCATTCAACCCCTCAGTTCAATGATGCACAACACCCAGGCCCTTGAGATGATGATTGCCGCGAAGCACGCGACGCCGGACACAATCGGAGAGGTCCTCTCCGATATCCAGTCCGAGGGCCTCCGCGCCACGCAGATCATCGAGCGCTATCGGACAATGCTCCGAAGTCGTCGGCTGCAGGAGAAGCCGATCGACCTTCACACCGTTGTAAAAGAATGCCTTGCTCTCGTTGCTCCCGACCTGGCAGCGCGGCAGATCGCGGTGAATCTCAATCTGTGTTCGAATCCTTGCGTCATCAGCGGCGATCAGGTGCTCTTGCAGCAGGTGTTTCTGAATCTGGTGATAAACGCCATGGATGCGATGGCCGAAATGCCGCCGTCCCTGCGGCAGGTCACAATAACAAGCCAAGTCGTGGCGGCCGAGGCGGCAGTCAGCGTGAGCGACATGGGACCGGGTTTGCCGGCGGATATCATCGGTACGGTGTTCACACCCTTCGTCACGACGAAATCGCATGGCCTCGGGATAGGTCTCACGATCGCGCGGTCGATCGTCGCCGCTCATGGCGGCACCATCAAGGCCCGCAACAATCCGGAAGGGGGAGCGACATTCACGGTCACGCTGCGCGTCACGCGATCGGGTGCCTCGGACGATGCGGCCGCGGTGCCCGCACGCGACCGCGCGCATTCGCCAACGCCGACGATGGAGGGCTAGTGTTGCACGGGCGAACTCGCGTGCTAAGCGTGGCTCGGATAATTCTGCTGACGATAGGCCTCGGGGCGGGGACAGAATGCGTGGCAGCCACCGCTCCGGTCCCGCCGGCCGCGAAGGAGGGGTTCGTGCAGGTGCAGGGCGGTCCCATCTGGTATCGAGTTTTTGGACCCAGCGCCGGCACCAGCGCCAGCGCAACTCCCGTCTTATTCATACACGGAGGACCCGGCGGCAGTTCGTGCAAGTTCGAACCGGTGGCGCTGCTCTTGAGCCGATTTCGTCCAGTGGTCGTCTACGATCAGCTCGGATCCGGCCGATCGGGCCGACCCCTGGATCAGAAACTTTGGACGGTCGATCGCTTTGCAAGTGAAATTGTCACCCTGCGAAAAGCATTGGACCTGAAGGAAATTCATCTGCTCGGCCATTCATGGGGTGCCGCGCTGGCCGCTCAATACCTCCTCGCCGGCAGACCTGCCGGAATCAAGTCCGTCGTGTTGAGCGGGCCGCTTTTAAGCACGGAGAAGTGGATTGCCGATGCAAATATTCTGCGAACTCAACTCCCGGAAAAGACCCAGGAGATCCTGACGCACAACGAACAAGCCGGGACGACCGATTCCCAGGAATACATCGCTGCGACCGATGAGTTCTACGACAAGTTTCTGTTCCATCACGAACTGCACCCGGTGGTCGCGTCCTGCGCGCAAGCCCCTTTCAACATGGAAATCTATCAGCTGATGTGGGGGCCCACTGAATTTCATGCCACCGGGTCCCTGCGCGGCTTTGACCTGACTTCGCGCCTCCACGAAATCAGCGCACCGCTCTTGTTCATGGCCGGCCGCTACGACGAGGCGCGGCCGGAGACCGTCCAGACGTTTGCCCGGTTGGTCCCAGGTTCACGCGTCGAGATACTCGAGAACAGCGGTCACATGGCGCCTGTCGAAGAGCCGGAGCGATACGCGGCGATTCTGGAGAGTTTTTTCGAAAGGTCGGAGCATACGATGCGGAAACACCACTGATGCCGCCGCTCGTCAAAGCCAGAGAGCCATGAGCTTGACGTCCTGATACCGGCCCTCCAGCTTGCGGCCGCGGACCTTCATACCTTCCAGGCTGAAGCCGAAGGATTCGTACAGCCGCACGGCCCCGAGATTGTCGGAAAAGACTTCCAGTTCGACTTTTTCGATACTTGAATTGCGCGCCAGAGACAGGCATGCGTCCAACATGCGGCGTCCGATACCTTGCCGCCGCCACGCGGATCGAACACCCATCCCGAGACGCGCAACGTGTGCAAAACCCTGGGCCGTATCGGGGATGATGTCGCAAAATCCGACAACTTCACTGCCCACGAGGGCGGTCACCTGCGGCAGCGAGTCGTGCCTGATGCGCTGCAAGTAGGCGCGGGTCTGCTCGAGAGAAAATCCGTCGATGGTCGCCAAGTACCATTTTTCCGCCGCGACAGCTTTGACCGCGTCCGACAATGACGCAGCATCAGCTTCGCATGCCGGCCTGATCTCAACATGAGCCGGTTCGTGGCGGGCATCGACGTACACCCACGCCGGCACTCCCGATTGCAGCACCACTGCCACGCGTTTGACCGCCGCCACTTCATAACGGTCGGCGCTTTGAATTTCATGCTCCGAAACGGAAAATACCGTTCCGGGTATCACATCGGATTGCCGCCCGGTGAACCTCGCCATGGTGTGCTGCGCCTTGCCGCTCACGGCAACCACCGCCGGGTCGTCGATCGTCAGCGGGACCAGCGCGAAACCGGCCAATGCGTCGCGGGTACCGGCCAGGCGGCGGCCGAACGTGGCCATTTGCACGGACTCGAGCTGCAGTGTGCCGTAGGCGAAAAGACATTCGTGAACTTCGTCGGCTGCCATACGGCCTCGTGGGTGCGCGGAAGCATAGCGCAGTCGCCTATTTCTCCGCATCAGGCAGGCAACGTCACCACGAAGCAACTGCGGCCATCATCCATCGCCGCGCAGCCGGCGTCGCCGCCGTGACGCCGGGCGATTTGCCGTACCAACGACAAGCCCAGCCCGGATCCCGCACGGTCCCCGGCGTCCTTGGGACGATAGAAGGGCCGAAACACATTCTCGAATTCCGTGGGCGGCACACCGGGACCGTCGTCCCACACCGTGATAACGGCCTTGCCGCCGCTGTGCGTAATTCGCACCCGGATTGGCGGCGTGCCGTGGCGACGCCCATTCTCCAGCAGGTTTCGCAATAATCGGCGCAACAGGCGCGCGTCTCCCCGTACGGTGGCCACCTGACCGTCGAGTTGCGCGCCGTCGTAGCGCGCGCATTCCTCGGCGGCGAGCGCCAACAGATCGAGCTCTTCGGTTGCCACACCCTCGGTTACGGTGTCGAGCCGGCTGGCCAACAATATCTCATCTACCAGCCAATCCAGCTCGGCGATGTCCTGCTCCAAACCTTGCTTGAGCTTGGGATCGGCGGACCCTTTCATCAGCTCGACGGCCAGGCGGATACGCGCCAAAGGCGTGCGCAGCTCGTGTGAAGCGTTGGCCAGCAATGCCTTGTGGCCTTGTACCAGCCGCTCGATTCTGCCGGCGGCGCTGTTGAAGCTTGTCGCGAGCCGCGCGACCTCGTCGCGGCCTTCCACGGCCACACGGGCCGTCAGGTCGCCGGCGCCCAGCAATTCAACCCCGTGCTGTAAGCGCTCCAGACGCCTGCTGATTTGCCTGACAATGGGAAAGGCTGCAATACCGATCGCCAGCGCGAGCAGAGTCAGGGCTAAATGGAATATGAACCTCGCGTGGGTGTAGCCGATCGGCACGCTGGCCGCCAGCCATCGGCCGTCGGCGAGACGGAAGTAGGAAATAGGTCCACGGTCCCAGGACATCATTCCCGCCGCATCGCGCGGCATCCCCGTGGGCGGGGGCAGGGGGCGACCGACAGTGGCGACGACGATCCCGTCGCGATCGAATAGCGCCACGGCGCCGTCGAGTCCCGCCGTCAGGCGTTGCAGCGCTTGCTGCTGCTCAATCCGCGGCGCGGCGGCCGCCGGCAACGCATTCTGCAGCAGTCTGCTCAAAGTGATGCCCGAATGCTCCGCTGAACCGCCGGTGAAATGCCACAACGTCGCCGTCGCCAGCACGAACAAGAACAGACTGGCCACCAGCGCGAAATAGAATCGCAGGTACAGGCGCATCATCAGTCTTGCACCTTCGCGAACACGTAGCCTGCCCCGCGCACCGTGATGATGCGCCGCGGCTTCTTCGGGTCATCCTCGATCGCGGCGCGGATGCGCGACATATGCACGTCTATCGATCGATCGAAGGCGTCGAGGCGCTCTCCCTTTACCAGGTCCATCAACAGTTCGCGCGATAACACCCGGCCCGCCTTGTCCGCCAGCGCCACCAACAGATCGAATTGATAGCCCGTAAGTTCGCGCTGCACGCCATCCACGTGCACGGCCCGCGCCGCAATGTCGATCTCCAGCCGTCCGAAGTGCAGGGACCCTTCCGTGGAAGCATGCCCGCGAATGCGGCGCCGGAGGATGGCCCGCAACCGCGCCAGCAGTTCGCGCGGCTGGAAGGGCTTGGGGAGATAGTCGTCCGCGCCCAGCTCCAAGCCGACAATGCGGTCGATTGCGTCGCCGCGGCCGGTCAGCATCAGCACCGGCGTGTCCGATCGCGTGCGCAGCTGCCGGCATACATCCAAACCGTCCATGTCGGGCAACATCAAGTCCAGCACCACGGCGTCGTATTCCTCGTCAAATAGGTGCTTGAGGGCCGCGGCGCCCAGCGGCGCAACTACCGTGCGGAATCCCGCCTGACCGAGATACTCCGAGAGCATTTCGGCCAGGCGGGGATCATCTTCGACCAACAGGATGCGTTCGACCATCTGGCCGACTGTAGAGCCTGTGGGGCTCTTTCACCAGGGCGGGTCACGAATGCGGCATTGACGAGTGCGCCATGGAATGCATTTTGGCCAGATGATCGGCCAACGTCTGGCGTTGCGCCGGCGTGAGCGTATCGCCGACGTCCGCGATCAGCTGCGTAATGCGCTTGCTGGCCTGGTCGGCCAGTTGCAGATGCTCCAAGCGTGCGGTCTCCAACGAAGCGCGGTCGATGGGGTCCTGGGTCAGCGCCTGCATGGCACGGGTATGTGCCGTCTGGAGCTGCGAATGCAGCGGCTGCAAGTCGTTGACGGCCTGTTTCACCAGAGGGTCGATCCGGGCCTTTTGCGCATCGGTCGCATCAAGCTCCACGTACAGATGCTTGAGCACGTGATCGACGTGAGCCGACATCTCAGCGGCGCTGTGCGTGCCGTCCATCATCATGCCGTGTTGGCAACTCATGGCGCCGCCCCAGGCGGCGGCACCCACGCTTGCGGCGAGGGCCGCACCCGCGGTGAACGCGATAAGCGTATGGCGGTTGAATAAGAGACGTCGAAGCGGAGGCGATCCTTTAGTCGGAGTTTGGGTTGTCATGGCCGGTCCTTTTGTTGCGATGGGGAAACGCCAAAAGTCTGAGCCGGGTCCGTTGAGGGCGGTTGTGCGGCAGGTAAAGTTTTGTAAAGCTACAAGCTGGGATATCACACCTCCAGCCGATCTCCGCTGCGCGCCACGATGGCATAAAGCGCAGGCATGAGAAAAACGCTGATCAGCAGCCGCGTGAACAGACCGCTGACGATGACCAAGGCGAAGGGTCTTTGCGAGTCCGTGCCGACGCCGGTGGCCAACGCCACCGGCAACAATCCCAGCGCCGCCACCAGCGCGGTCATCATGATCGGACGCAGCCGCAGAATGGCGGCCTGGCGAATGGCGTCGGCGACGCTGGTGCCGTTGCGGCGCAGCTCGTTGACGTAGGAAATGTAAACGACTGCGGTCTGCACCGAGACGCCGAACAAGGCCAGGAAGCCGATGCCGGACGAGACGGAAAAGGGTGTGCCGGTAAGCCATAACGCCACGATGCCGCCCACCGGCGCGGAGAGCAGCACGCCCAGCACGGTGATGAACGGAAATTTGAAATTGCTGTAGAGCGCGAACAACAGCAGAAAGATCAAGAACAAAGTGAGCGGCAGAATGATACTGAGCTGCTCTCGCGAAGCCGTGTATTCGGTGTATTCGCCGCCCCAATCCAAACGGTAGCCCTGGGGCAACGTCACCTTGGCGTTGACCTGCTGCATGGCATCGCCGACCGCACCGGCCAGATCGCGGC
>DATLVV010000576.1:0-3421 GCA_035577165.1 Steroidobacteraceae bacterium
CGCCGCGCCGGCGAATTCCCTCCAATCGCGCCTTCAGCAGCGGGTCATCGGGCGCGGCAAACGGCAGTTTGTCGATCGCGACGATGGAGAGCGCTTCGCCCTTCACGTCCACCCCCTCCCAAAAGCTGCCGGTGGCCAGCAGCACGGCATTGCCCAGCTCGCGAAACCGGGTCAGCAGCGCTTCGCGGGGCGCCTCGCCCTGCACCAGCACCGGAAACGGTGGCTGCGGGAAGCGCGCCTGCAAAGCCCGCACTCCCTCCGCCATGCCGCGATAACTGGTGTAGAGCAGAAACGCGCGGCCGCCGCTCGCCTCGAGCAGCGGCGCGCAGGCATCGATGAACCGCCCGGCAAAGCTCGGCTCCGCCGGCTGAGGCATGTGCGGCGGCAAAAAGATGCGCGCCTGATCCCGATAGTCGAAGGGACTGTCGATCCGCACCGTGCGCGCGTCCGGCAAACCGATGCGCGCCGCAAAATGCGTAAAATCCTCGCCGATGGCCAGGGTCGCGGAGGTAAAGACCCAGGCGCAGGGCCGCGATTCCACGTACTCGCGCAGGCGTTCGGCGATTTCGAAGGGTGTGTAATGCAGCAGCAGGCCGCTGACATTGGCATCGACCCAGCGCAAACCCGTGTCGTCCGACAGCTCGCGCAGCGCCGCCAGGGAATTGGCGAGAGTGGCACTGCGCCGCGCGCAGTTCGCGGTGCCGGCACCCGCGCCAAGGCCTTCGAGCTGCGTGGCAATATCGCTCAAGGCGGTCTCGATGTCCGGCAAGGCATCCAGGAAGGCATCGGGCAGGCTCGCCCACTCGTAGCGGCCGGGGCCGCGCACAGTGCCGCGCAATTCCTCGAGCCGCGTTTCCACGGCCGCGACCGCGGTGTTGATCGCCGGAGCGCGCACGCCGGCGGCACTCACTTCCGCCGCGATATCGCGCAGCAAGATCTGCACTTGGCGCACTGACCACACCTGGCCGAAGAACTGTGCCGCGGTATCCGGGACTTGATGCGCCTCATCCAGGATGACGGCCTCCGCGCCCGGCAGCAGATCGCCGAAGCCCTCGTCCTTGAGCGCGAGATCGGCCAGCAGCAAGTGGTGATTCACGACCACGATGTCGGCGGCCTGCGCGTTGCGCCGCGCCTCGAACACATGGCACCGTCCGAATTGCGGACACTCCTGGCCCAAGCAGTTTTCACGCGTCGAGGTGATGTTCGGCCAGAGCGGCGACTGCTCCGGCAAATCGGTGAGTTCCGACAGATCGCCCGCCTTGGTGGTCGCCGCCCAGCGTGCCACCCGCGCGAGCACGCGTGCCACGCCGCGCTCGCCCGGCAGCAGGGAGCCTTGTTGGGTCGCAAGTTCCAATCGGTGCCGGCACAGATAGTTGGCCCGTCCCTTGAGCAGGGCGATCTTGACCGGCAATCCGAGCGCCTTCGCCAGCAGCGGAACGTCGCGGCGAAACAGCTGGTCCTGCAGCGTGCGCGTGCCGGTGGAGATGATCACGCTGCGCCCCGACAGCAACGCCGGAACCAAGTAAGCGAAGGTCTTGCCCGTGCCCGTGCCCGCCTCGACGATCAAGGGCTCGAGCCGCGCCAACGCCGCGCCCACGGCCTTGGCCATGGCGGCTTGCTCGGGGCGGTACGCATAGCCCGGCAGGGCGCGCGCCAGCGGTCCCTCGAGGTTGAAGACATCGTCGTAGCCGCTGTTCATCCGCGCTAGCGTACGATGTTTTGAGGGCGGCTATTTGACCAGCGCACGAAATCGCACGAATGCCACCGAATTGGCCTTCAGGTTGTTCTTCAAACGCCAGCGGATATGCGTGTAGTCAGCGGCGGTGGCCGGGCGCGACTCACCATCGGCGCTCTTCACCAGAAGATTTTCGGCGCGATCGAAACTCTTGCCGTCGTCGACCGAATAGCTCACCTCGGCACCGGGGCCGATCGCGGAATCGGCCACATAGCGCATGTGTTCCGGGATGGGATGAATAATGCTGGGTGACTCGAGCACGGCAAGGCCGGTGTTGCGAACTTCCAGCGTGTAGATGACTCGATCGCCGGGCACGACCCGGTCTGCCGCAACCAATTTGACGGACTGGCGGCCGCCCGCGACCACCGTCGATTCGACCTCGGCAATCGCTTTGATGCTGAGGGGGTCCACCGCGCTTTGCGCGGCGGCAAATGCGGCCAGCAACAGCGCCAGCGCCGCTCCGGTCAGGCTCGTCCAGGGAGAATGTCGGTGCATCACCGGACTATTGTAATAGATTCAAAGTCAATCACTGACAGCGCTGTCTCGCGATGCCCCGTGTTGGCACTTGGCGATGAACCCGACCATCTGTCATCCTTTGAAGTCCAATAAGGTTCAAGCGTTGAAGGACTCTCTCATGGCCACAGCACCCCAGCACGTTTCGCTCGCTTCGATGAACCGCGACGTCTCGGTGTGGGTCGATGAGGCCGCCAAACTCACGCAGCCGGACCACATTTTTTGGTGCGACGGCAGCGATGCGGAGTTTCATGTGTTGGAGCGGGAATTGATCGCGGCCAAGGAGCTGCTGCCGCTCAATGCGCAGAG
This sequence comes from Steroidobacteraceae bacterium, assembly GCA_035577165.1. Lineage (GTDB taxonomy): Bacteria > Pseudomonadota > Gammaproteobacteria > Steroidobacterales > Steroidobacteraceae > Bog-1198. The sequence goes on from DATLVV010000576.1 coordinate 2,558, forward strand.
CTTTCCGGGCTGCGTCCTGTCGCGCTCGAATCCCTCGGACGTTGCCAGGGTCGAGCACCTGACCTTCGTCTGCACCCGCAACGAGGAAGACGCCGGCCCGAACAATCATTGGATCGCGCCCGCGAAGGCCCATGCGCAGATGGATGCGCTGTTTGCGGGCTGCATGAAGGGTCGCACCATGTACGTCGTGCCCTATTGCATGGGCCCGATCGATTCGCCGTTTTCACGCTGCGGAGTCGAGATTACCGACAGCGCCTACGTGGTGCTCAACATGCAGCTCATGACCCGCATGGGACGCGCGGCGCTCGAGCGCATCAACCACGACGGCACCTTTGTGCGGGGACTGCATTCCACCGGCGATCTCAATCCCAAGCGCCGCTTCATCATGCACTTCCCGGAAGAACTGTCGATCAAGAGCTTTGGCTCCGGCTATGGCGGCAATGCCCTGCTCGGCAAGAAGTGCCATGCGCTGCGCATCGCCAGTTGGCAGGCGCGCACCGAAGGCTGGCTCGCCGAGCACATGCTCATCGTCGGCATCGAGAATCCGCAGGGCGAGATTCACTACCTGGCCTGCGCCTTCCCCTCGGCCTGCGGCAAGACCAATCTGGCCATGCTGATCCCGCCCGCGAGCTACAAGGGCTGGAAAGTATGGACGGTGGGGGATGACATCGCATGGTTGCATCCGGGCAAGGATGGACGCCTGTACGCCATCAACCCCGAATCAGGCTACTTCGGTGTGGTGCCCGGCACCAACGCCAAGACCAACCGCAATGCCTACGAGATGATTCGCCGCGACACCATTTTCACCAATGTCGCGCTCACCACCGACAATCAGCCGTGGTGGGAAGGCTTGAACGAAGGCAA
>DATLVV010000577.1:0-2059 GCA_035577165.1 Steroidobacteraceae bacterium
GGTCAATCTGACCGTGCTCAAGTCCGGCGAGCGCAACAACATCATCCCGGACTTTGCCGAGGCCACGCTCAACGTCCGATACCGCAAGCCACAAGACTTCGACGCCGTGCTCGCCAAAGTGGTGGCCGGCGCCGGCGCGACACTCGTCCCGGATACCGGGGTGACGGTGCTTCACGAGGCAGCCTTTCCGCCGCTCACCGAAAATGCCCAAATCGACGCCCTCGCCGCCCGTGCCAGGGCCATTTATGCGGAAATCGGCAAGACCGTAGCGCTGTCCGGCAACGGCGGCGCGTCGGAATCCGCGCTCGCGATGGCCGAGGGTACGCCGGCGCTCGACGGCCTCGGATTCGTCGGCGGGGACTTTCATACGGATCACGAGTGGATCGATTTGACGAGCATCGTCCCGCGACTGTATTTGTTGACTCGTCTGTTGATGGAAACCGGGGCTCACCCTCCCTGACGCCGAGGAGCGATACGGAAAAGCATGTCGCCGCTGATTGTCTGTCCTGCGTGTGATCTGGTGCATCGGAATGCCGCGCCCCCTGCGCGCGGCGGCACGTGCTGCGCGCGCTGCCGCGCTCCCCTGCAACGCACCGAAGGCTCGTCCGTCGATACCGCAATTGCCCTGGCCGTCTGCGCGTTGGTGCTGCTGCTGTTGAGCAACGCCTATCCCTTGGTCGAAATGCAGGTGAACGGCACTTCCCGGGACACCACTTTGATCGGCGCGGCGCTCGGACTATACGCCCAACATTTCCACTCTCTCGCCGCGCTGGTACTTCTCACCACGGTGGTTGCGCCGCTGCTGCAGATTGCCGCGCTGCTCTATGTCTTGATTCCCGTGCGGCGACGGCGGCGTGCGCCCGGCCAGGAAGCCGTGTTCCGCATTCTGGTGCAGGTGCGCCCCTGGACCTTCATGGAGGTATTCATGCTGGGGGTGCTTGCTGCGCTGGTACGCCTGTCGAACTTTGCGCATATCGTGACCGGGGTTTCCCTTTGGTCATGCCTCTTGCTCATGTTCTGCCTGTCCGCGCTGTCCAGCAGCACCTCCCCCGAACAGATATGGCATTGGATCGAGCGGAGCCGGGAGTGAGCGCGCTCATCACCGGCCGCAGCCTCGGACTGCTCCTGTGCCTGGAATGCCGGGCAACCGTGCGTGCCGGCACAACCGCCCATTCGCGCTGCCCGCGATGCCATGCCCGGCTGCACGAGCGCAAGCCCCACAGCCTCATTGTCACGACCGCGCTGGTCATCTGTGCCGCCATCCTCTACGTGCCGGCCAATGTCCTGCCGGTGATGGACACGCGAACCATCATCGACGACGAATACGATACCATTATGAGCGGTGTCCTGGTGCTGCTGCATTCCGGCTCCTGGCCCATTGCGCTGCTCGTGTTCGTGGCCAGCATCGTGGTGCCGCTGTTGAAGATTCTCGCCTTGGCGGTGTTGCTGTATTCGGCGTGGCGCCGTTCGCCGCGCCACCGGTTGGAGCGCAGCGGGCTGTTTCGGCTGGTCGAATTCATCGGACGGTGGTCAATGCTCGACGTGTATGCCATTTCCTTGTTGGCCGCATTGGTGCAGGTTCAGTCCTTCGCCTCGATCATCGTGGGCTGGGGGGCCTGGGCGTTCGGCGCCGTGGTGGTCTTGACCATGTTCGCCGCGCGGACCTTCGACGAGCGCCTTCTTTGGGATACGCCGCCGAATGACTGAACCGACGGTGCCCAATCTGGACGATATTCCCGCCGCGGTGCCCGCGCGCTCGCGATGGTCGCGTCTGCCGCTGATTTGGATATTGCCGGCGGTGGTCGTCCTCGCCGGTGCCTTCGTCGTGATCCACGAGCAGCTTGCGGAGGGTACAAGCATCGAAATCCGCTTTCACAACGCCGAGGATCTCGAGACAAACAAGACCAAGATCCGCTACAAGGATGTCGAGATCGGCGAGGTGCGCGATATTCATGTCTCCAAGGACCGCAAGGAGGTCATCGTGAGCGCGGTGATTCACCGCGATGCGAGCGACTACCTGGTGAAGGACACGCGTTTCTGGGTGGTGCGTCCGCGAATC
>DATLVV010000578.1:0-7828 GCA_035577165.1 Steroidobacteraceae bacterium
GCGTTGATGCGCGCCACCAGCTCGCGCGGATTGAAGGGCTTGCTCAGATAGTCATCGGCGCCGAGCTCGAGACCGACGATGCGGTCGATGTCATCGCCGCGCGCCGTGAGCATGAGGATGGGGGTCTGGTAGGACGCTCCGAGCTTGCGCAGCACGTCGAAGCCGCCGACGCTCGGCAGCATCACGTCGAGAATGAGGATTTCAAAGTCGGCGGTCCGCAGCTTCTCCAGGGCGTCGCCGCCGTCGTGCACGCTGGTCACGTCGAAATGTTCGGCGTTCAAATACTCGGTGAGCATTTGACAGAGCTCGCGGTCATCGTCGACCAGCAGCACCCGCGCCTCGGGATTGGGGAGTGTCATACCTGCATACTCTGGCACAGTCGGCGCCGGGCAGCAGCGCCCGCGCCCGAATTCACAATTCTTAACAGATCGTTGCGATCTCTGCGACACATGTTTGCACTGCCCGAGCCTAGGATGGTGTCGCGTAATCCACTCACTGAATTCGGAGCTGACCATGAAATCGATTCGCAATTTGCTGTGGCCGACTCTGCTGACGGCCGGAGCAGCGCTGACCGCCGCCGCCGGCATGTCGGCGGCGAGTGCTGCCGATGAGGCGACCGCGCCAAGGACTGCGCAGGGCTGGCATCACCACGGGGGCCCGTGGCATCTGCTGAGCAAGCTCAACCTGAGCGCCTCGCAGAAGCAACAAATCAAGGACATCATGACGACTGCGCATCCGCAGATGCAGAGCCTGCACGAGCAGATGCGCGCGAACATGCAGAAACTGCAGCAGACCGCGCCGACCGACCCGAACTACAGCAGCATTGCCTCGCAGGTGGGCCAGACTCACGGCTCGCTGGCGGCGCAGGCCTTCACCCAGCGCGCCGAGCTGCGGGCTCAGGTGTTCAAGGTGCTGACGCCTGCGCAGCAGTCGCAGCTCACGGCGCTCGAGGCAGAGATGCGGTCTCACAAGCATGGCGGCGGGGGCGGCGGCCCGGACGCCGGCGCCTAGCGCTGAGAGACGCCGATCCCGTCTTTTTTCAGAAGATCGATGACGCTGCCCGGCCCTACCAGATGGCCGGTGCCGACAATCACCAGGCAATTCCGCTCATCGTTGAGCAGGGCTTCGATTTTCGGCAGCCACTTGCGATTGCGGGCGCCCAACAGCGAATCATAGATCTGCGCATGGCGGCCGAATTCGGACTGCAGCTGAGCGGCGAACCAGCGCGTGTCCCCCCGCTGCCAGGCGTGGACCATGGCGTCCACATCCTTGGGCAGGTCCTGCGCCTGCTTGAGGCTCGATAGCAGGTACTCGGCCTGGGTGTCCATGGACATGTTGCTGAACAGTGAGATCTGATCGTGGACGGTCTCGAGGCCGGCCACGCTCTTGCCGTCGTTGCGCGCCTTGTCCATGAAGTACATTTCGACCCCCGACTCGGGTTTGAATCCCAGCTGCGCCAGCTGCAGCTGGGAAATGGACTCGGCCGCAAACCAGGGCGCGAATTGATCGAACAGCGAGAGTTCCACCCCGACCGCCTGCGCCAAGGCAGCGGCGCGCCCATAGCGCTCGCTCCCCAGAATGTCGGGCAGCGTCCTGCCGGCAGGCAGGACCGCGGCACCGAGCATTTCCGCCTGCACTTGCGCCGATTCGATCTCCTCCAGATTCACTTCCATGAATATGGATTTGGAATTTGCGTAGGCCTCGAGGATCTCCGGCGCCAGCGGATAGTCGCCCGGCCGCAGCACGTGAATCGAACCGAGCAGGTAGACGGTGTTGTGCTTGCCGTGCATTTCCCAGAGCGAGTGCAGCGCGCTGTCGGCACGCACGCTGATGCAGAGCAACAGACTGCACAGCAGCAGGCCGAGACGGGAGGCGGTCAGCGCGATACGACGTGCCGCAGCGCCATCGACTCGATCCAGTGGACCTGGCTGTCGATGCGTCCATCGGGGTGCAGCTCGAAGCCGCGGTACGCCGGAGGGCGCGAGTCGACGGCGTAGCGATCGCTGCCGGGAAGGAATTGCGCGCAGGTCGAGGGAGTGGCGAACAGACGCACATCGCCGCGCTGCCCGTCATACACCTGGTGCACATGTCCCCACACCACGGCGCGCACGTGGGCGTGCGAATCGATGATGCGCCAGAACTCTTCCGGCGCGGCGAGCCCCACCGTGTCCAACCAGCGGCTGCCCATGCCGATCGGGTGATGATGCAAACACACCATGGCGTGTTTCGGCGAATTCTTGAGCGCGTTGTCGAGCCGCGCAAGTTCGGTCTGGGTCAGCCGGCCGCCGACGTGCCCGGGATCGTAGCTGTCGAGCATGATGAACTGCCAGCCGTCGATTTCACGGCTACCGCATATCTGGAACGGCGCGACGTTCAATTCTCTGCGCATGGCCTCCGGCTCGTCGTGGTTGCCGGGAATGCACAGCACCGGTTTCGTGAGGGCGCCGAAGATGCTGCGAAAGCGCAAATAGCCGGACGTGTCGTCCTGTACCAAATCGCCGGTGACCAGCAACGCCGCATAGTTCGGCACGCGCGCAAATGCGTCCTCGAGCACGGCATGCAAACTCGGATCGGTCTCTACTCCGCGCAGCCGGCCGTCGGCGCTGCCGTAGAGGTGTGGGTCGGTGATTTGTAGAATTTGCATGGGATTAAATGGTAGCAAAGCACCCTGTATGCGACGGTGAACTAGGTCATGACGGCGTTCAAACGCGTTATACATAAACTGACTGCATTTGTGTGAACGCGTTCCGTCGTTAATCCGCGACCCACATCCCGGTTTGCCCACCGGAGGCTCATCGGGGACAATACGCGCCCGGTCCTCCGTCACATCTGTTAAACAAGAAGTCTGTTATGCCCACTCGCCGCGAGCTTGCCAACGCCATTCGTGCCCTGTCGATGGATGCTGTCCAAAAGGCCAATTCGGGCCATCCGGGTGCGCCCATGGGGATGGCCGATATCGCCGAAGTGCTATGGCGCGAGGTGCTTAAGTTCAATCCGGGCAATCCGAACTGGTGGGACCGCGACCGCTTCGTGCTGTCGAACGGCCACGCCTCCATGCTGCTGTATTCGGTGCTGTATCTGACGGGCTATCCTCTGTCGATCGAAGAGATCAAGAATTTTCGCCAGTTCGGCTCCAAGACCGCCGGCCATCCGGAGCGCGAATTGCACCTGGGGATCGAAACCACCACCGGCCCGCTGGGCCAGGGTGTTGCCAATGCCGTGGGCATGGCGCTGGCAGAGCGCTCGCTTAGCGTAGCCTTCAACCGTCCCGGCCACAACATCATCGATCACCACACCTACGTGTTTCTCGGCGACGGCTGCATGATGGAGGGCATCTCGCACGAGGTGGCCTCGTTCGCCGGCGTGCAGAAGCTCGGCAAGCTCATTCTGGTGTACGACGACAACGGCATTTCCATCGACGGCAAGGTGGTGGGCTGGTTCGGCGACAACACGGCCAAACGCTTCGAAGCCTATGGTTGGCATGTACTCGCCGGCGTGGACGGTCAGGACAGCGCCGCCATTGCGGCCGCCTTGGCCGCAGCGCGGGCGGAGACTGCGCGCCCGTCGTTGATATGCGCCAAGACCGTGATCGGTTGGGGAGCGCCGAACAAGCAGGGCACGGCTTCCATGCACGGCGAAGCCCCCGGCGTCGAGGAAATCGCCGCCACCCGCAAGAACCTGGGATGGACCTCGCCGCCGTTCGAAATCCCGCCGGACATTCGCGCCGCCTGGGACATGCGCGACAAGGGCGCGCGGGTCGAGCAGGAATGGCGCACCCGATTTGCGGCCTACAAAGCCGAGTTTCCCGCCTTGGCCGCGGAACTGGAACGGCGCATGGACGGCAACCTGCCCGCGGGCTTCACCGACCAAGTGAATGCCTACGTCGCACGGACGCAGGCCGAGGGCAAGGCGCTGGCCACGCGGCAGTCCTCGCAGGCGGCCTTGAACGCATTCGGCCCCATGCTGCCCGAGCTTCTCGGCGGGTCGGCCGACCTCACCCCGTCGAACGGCACCCTGCGCAAGGATTCGGTGGCCCTGACGCCGGACTCGCCCGGCGGCAACTATCTGCATTTCGGCGTGCGCGAATTCGGCATGTCGGCAATGTTGAACGGCGTCGTGTGCCACGGCGGCTTCATTCCCTACGGCGGCACCTTCCTTACCTTCTCCGACTATGCGCGCAACGCGGTGCGCATGGCGGCGCTGATGCGGCTGCGGGTGATATTCGTTTACACCCACGATTCCATCGGCTTGGGCGAAGACGGCCCGACGCACCAACCGATCGAACACGTGGCGAGTCTGCGCCTCATTCCGCAACTGGATCTGTGGCGGCCCTGCGATGCGGTCGAGACCGCCGCGGCCTGGGGTGTTGCGCTGGAGAATCGCGGCGGCCCCACCTGCCTGGTTTTCACCCGCCAGTCGGTGGCTCACGAGACGCGCGACGCGGCGCAAATCGCGGCCATCGGGCGCGGCGGCTATGTGTTGATCGATTCGGCGGGAGAACCCGAGGCAATCGTCATTGCCACCGGTTCCGAGGTCGGCATTGCCGCCGAAGCGGTGCGCACCGTGGCCGGGAAGGGCAGAAAAGTGCGCCTGGTGTCCATGCCCAGCACGCACACCTTCGATGCCCAGGACGATGCCTACAAGCAAGGCGTGCTGCCGGCCGCGGTCACCCGGCGGGTGGCGGTGGAGGCCGGCGCGACGGCCGGCTGGTGGCACTATGTCGGGCTCAAGGGTGAGATCGTCGGCATCGATCACTTCGGCGCGTCGGCGCCCGCGAAGGATTTGTTCAAGGCCTACGGCTTCACCGCGCAGCATGTGGTCGAGGCAATCGAAAAAGTTTTAAGCAAGTAACAAGGATAAAAGACGATGGCAATCAAAGTGGCTATCAATGGATTCGGGCGCATCGGCCGCAATATTCTGCGCGCCCTCTACGAGGGCAAGCACACGGAGGAGATCAAGGTGGTCGCCATCAACGACTTGGGCGACGCCAACACCAACGTTTATCTGACGCGCTTCGATACGGTGCACGGCCGCTTTCGCGGCGACGTGCATGTCGAGGGCGACTCGATGGTGGTCAACGGCGACCGCATCCGCGTGGTGGCGCAGCGCGATCCCTCCAAGCTGCCCTGGGCCGAGCTCGGCGTGGATTTCGTGCTGGAGTGCACGGGTCTGTTCACGAGCAAGGCCAAGGCCTCGGCGCACCTCACGGCGGGCGCGAAGAAGGTGGTGATTTCCGCGCCGGGCGGCGACGACGTCGACGCGACCGTGGTGTACGGGGTCAATCACGGGGTGCTGAAGGCCAGCCACACGGTGATCTCGAACGCTTCCTGCACCACCAATTGCCTGGCGCCGCTGGTCAAGGTGCTGCACGAGAAGGTCGGGGTCCTGGCGGGAATCATGAACACGATTCACTCCTACACCAACGATCAGGTGCTGACGGACGTGTATCACACGGATTTGCGCCGCGCGCGCTCCGCCACCATGTCGATGATTCCGACCAAGACCGGCGCCGCCGCCGCGGTCGGCCTGGTGCTGCCCGAACTCAAGGGCAAGATCGACGGCTTCGCGATCCGCGTGCCGACCATCAACGTTTCGCTGGTCGATTTGAGCTTCACCGCGGCGCGCAAGACCTCGGTCGAGGAGATTCACGGCGCCATCAAGGCGGCCGCGAACGGCGCGCTCAAGGGGATTCTGGCGTATAACGACGCGCCGCTGGTGTCGGTGGACTTCAATCACGATCCCGCTTCCTCGACCTATGACGCCACGTTGACCAAGGTCATCGAAGGCAACCTGGTGAAGGTGTGTTCCTGGTACGACAATGAGTGGGGTTTCTCGAACCGCATGCTCGACACCACCCTGGCCTGGTCGAAAGCGTCTTGAGCCTGAATATCCTCAAAATGCAGAACCTGGATCTGCGCGACAAGCGCGTACTGATCCGTGAAGATCTGAACGTACCGATCCAGGACGGCGCGGTGAGCAGCGACGCGCGGATCCGGGCGGCATTGCCGACGATTCAAGCGGCGCTGACGGCGCGGGCGCGGGTGCTGGTCATGTCGCATCTGGGCCGGCCCGAAGAGGGCAAGTACGCCGAAGAGTTCTCGCTCGCCCCCGTGGCCAAGCGCCTGTCGCAGCTGCTCGGCGTGCCGGTCGCGCTCAAGAAGGACTGGCTGGCCGGCGTGGAGGTTCACCCCGGCGAGGTGGTGCTGCTCGAGAACGTGCGCTTCAACAAGGGCGAAAAGAAGGATGTCGACGATCTGGCGCGGAAGATGGCGGCGCTGTGCGACATCTACGTGATGGATGCGTTCGGCACGGCGCACCGCGCCGAAGCAAGCACTCACGGAGTGGCGAAGTACGCGCCCGTGGCCTGCGCCGGCCCGCTCCTGGTGAGTGAATTGTCGGCCCTGGAGACGGCGCTCGAGAATCCGGCGCGGCCGCTGCTTGCGATCGTTGCCGGCTCCAAGGTGTCGACCAAGCTCACCGTGCTGGAAGCCTTGCTCGGCAAGGTCGATCAGCTGATCGTGGGCGGCGGGATCACCAACACTTTTCTCGCGGCCATAGGGTTCAACGTCGGCAAGTCGCTGTACGAACCGGCCATGCTCGATATTTGCAAGCGCCTGCTCGAGCAGTCGGGCAAACGCGGTATCGTGATTCCGATGCCCACCGACGTGGTGGTCGCGACCGAGTTTTCAGCGAAGGCGGAGGCCGATGTAAAGGCCGTCGGCGCGGTCTCGGACGATGAGATGATTCTGGACATCGGACCGGATTCGGCCGAAGCTTTAGCCAAGCTGATCGCCTCCGCGGGCACGATTCTGTGGAACGGCCCGGTCGGGGTGTTCGAGTACGAGCAGTTCGGCGAAGGCACCCGCACGCTCGCCAAGGCAATCGCGCGCAGCAAGGCATTCTCACTGGCGGGCGGCGGCGACACGCTCGCGGCCATCGAGAAATACGGCATCGAGGACAGCATTTCCTACATCTCGACCGGCGGCGGCGCATTCCTGGAGTTCGTCGAAGGCAAGAAACTTCCGGCGGTGGAGATCCTGGAGCAGCGCGCCGCATGAAGCCCATATTGAGACAGACCAAGATCGTCGCGACCCTGGGGCCTGCGACCGATGATCCGGCGATATTGACCGAGATCGTGCGCGCCGGCGTCGACGTGGTGCGCCTCAATTTCTCGCATGGCGCGAGCGCCGATCACGCGCGCCGCATCGAGCTGGTGCGCGAAGCGGCCCGCGAGGCAGGACGCTATGTGGGCGTGCTCGGCGACCTGCAGGGGCCGAAAATCCGCATCGACCGCTTCACGGCCGGCAAGGTGCAGCTCGCCGACGGCGCGGAGTTCACCCTGGACGCCTCGCTCGCCGTCGATGCCGGCACGGAACGCAGCGTCGGGATCGCCTACAAGAAACTGCCGACCGATGTGTTCGCCGGCGATGTGCTGCTGCTGAACGACGGCCAGATCAGCCTGCAGGTGCTCGCCATCGACGGCCCGCGCATCCTGACGCGGGTGCTGGTCGGCGGCGAACTCGGCAACAGCAAGGGCATCAACCGCCAGGGCGGCGGGTTGTCCGCCGGCGCGCTGACCGACAAGGATCGCGAAGACATCCACACGGCCGCCAGGCTCAAGGTGGATTATCTCGGCGTGTCGTTCCCGCGCGATGCCGCGGATATGAACGAGGCCCGCCAGCTGCTGCGCGATGCCGGCGGACACGGACTGCTGATCGCGAAGATCGAGCGCGCGGAAGCCATCCAGAATCTGGCCGCGGTGGTGCGCGCCAGCGACGGGGTGATGGTCGCCCGCGGCGACCTCGGCGTCGAAATGGGCTACGCCGAG
>DATLVV010000579.1:0-2205 GCA_035577165.1 Steroidobacteraceae bacterium
GGCATGGTCGTGTTCACGGTGCTCGTGATCATCAACTTCGTGGTGATCACCAAGGGCGCGGGCCGCATCTCCGAAGTCAGCGCGCGCTTCACCCTGGACGCCATGCCCGGCCGGCAGATGGCGATCGACGCCGACCTCAACGCCGGCATCATCACCCAGGCCGAGGCCATCGTGCGGCGGCAGGAAGTGCGCGAGGAAGGCGACTTCTACGGCGCCATGGACGGTGCCAGCAAGTTCGTACGCGGCGACGCGGTCGCCGGCATATTGATCGTATTCATCAACTTGTTCGGCGGCACCATCATCGGCGCGGCGCAGCACGGCATGTCGATTGCCGATGCCGGCCGCACCTATGCGCTGCTCACCATCGGCGACGGTTTGGTCGCGCAAATCCCGGCGCTGCTCCTGTCCGTGGCGGTTGCCATCCTGGTCACGCGCGTGTCCCGGCCGCACGACATGAGCCAGCAAATCATGAGCCAGGTGCTCGGTCAGCCCAAGGCCCTGGGCGTCACCAGCGGCATCCTGACCCTGCTCGGCATCATTCCCGGCATGCCGAATCTGGTATTCCTGGGGATGGCGGCGGCATGCGCCGCCGGCGCATTCTTCTTGAGCAAGCGCAAGGAGTCCGACAAGGCGGCCGCGGCAGCCCCCGCTGCGGCGGCGGCAACGCCGTCCGAGCAGCGGGAATTGTCATGGGACGATGTCGAACCCGTCGATCTGATCGGCCTGGAAGTGGGCTACCGGCTCATTCCCCTCGTGGATCGCAATCAGGGCGGCGAGTTGATGGGCCGCATCAAGGGGGTGCGCAAGAAACTCTCCGAAGAGCTGGGTTTCCTGGTGCAGGCCGTGCACATCCGGGACAACCTGGAGCTTGGGCCCAATTCCTACCGGATCACCATACTGGGTGCGCCGGTCGGCGAGTCCGAGGTATTCCCGGATCGGGAACTCGCCATCAATCCGGGTCAGGTCTCAGGCACGTTGCCGGGTTCCGCGACCAAGGATCCGGCCTTCGGCTTGGACGCGATCTGGATCGAGAAGCCGCGCCGTGAGCAAGCGCAGGGTCAGGGCTACACGGTGGTGGACGCCAGCAGCGTCATCGCGACCCATTTGAGTCATTTGCTGCAATCGCATGCGCACGAGCTGCTGGGCCACGAGGAAGTTCAGCAATTGCTCAATCGCTTGAGCAAGAGCGCACCGAAGCTGATCGAGGACCTGGTGCCGAAGCTGCTGCCGATGAGCGTCGTCGTCAAGGTGCTGCAGTACCTGCTGCTCGAGCGGGTGCCTATCCGCAATCTTCGCACCATCTGTGAATCGCTCGCGGAACTCGCGCCGAAGAATCAGGATCCGGCGGCGCTGGTGGCCGGAGTCAGGGTCGCGCTCGGCCGCAGCATCGTGCAGAACATCAGCGGGCTGCGTCAGGAGTTGCCGGTCATCACCCTGGACCCGTCGCTCGAACAAGTGCTGCAGGACTCGATGGCGTCCGGCGGCGATGCTTCGCCCGGATTCGAACCGGGGCTGGCCGATCGAATTCAGACGGCGCTCGCCGATAACACGCGGCGCCAAGAGGCGGCGGGCGAGCCCGCGGTGTTGCTGGTCGCGCCGAAGATCCGGCCCTGGATCGCGCGCTTGATGCGCCACTCGACGCCGTCGCTCGCCGTGCTTTCCTACAACGAGATTCCGGAGAACCGCCGCATCCGAGTGATTGCCGCGGTTGGCCGTCAATAGATTTGCTTGATTTACGGAGGTCGACATGAAAATAAAACGATATACGGCGGCGAGCATGCGCGAAGCGCTGGCGCAGGTACGCGCGGAGCAGGGGGCGGATGCCGTCATTCTCTCGAGCCGCCGGGGTGAGGATGGCGTCGAGGTCATCGCCGCGGTCGACTACGACGAGGCCTTGTTCGTCGCCGCGAATCGGCAGCGAGCCGCAGCGGCGAGCCCGGCCGCGCCGGCGCAGCCGGCGGCGCCGAAACAGCCGCCCAAACTCATTCCCGCGCATTTTCAAAGGCTGACCATGTCGCCCGAGCCCATCGAAGCGCTGCGCAGGGAACGGCCGCCGGCGGACTCGAGTTACCGCGAAATGCAGCGTGAGCTACAGAATCTGCGCCGCATGGTCGAGACCGGTTTTGCCGGCATCACGGGGAACGACAAGCGCATGCGCGAACCCTTGAAGGCGCGCGTGCTCGAAGACCTGTCGGCGATGGACAT
>DATLVV010000580.1:0-4356 GCA_035577165.1 Steroidobacteraceae bacterium
AAACGCCGGGCCCTCACTAGCATCGATCTGCCTTTTTTTGTCAATTCCACGTGGCGCTTGCGCCGATCGTCGGGGGATAGCCGGAGGACTATCAATTGGTCGCGCTGCAGAGGCTTGAGGTTGTGCCCCAGTGTGGATCTATCCATGACCATCGCCGTCGCGAGCTCGCACATGCTGACGGGGCCCGTGATGCTGCCGCGGTCCACCTCGGAAAGTATGGAATATTGAGTGGACTTGATTCCCACCGGGGCGAGGGCGCTATCGTAGAACTGCGATATGCGCCGCGATGCCTTGCGCAGGCTGCCACAGGTGCAGGCGCTGCGAGGCAGCGGCGGTTGCTTGGATCCAGGCCGACCATTCAGGGGCATATGCCCCTATAATACCGGATCCTGCGGACAGCGCTTCGAAGATGCAATGAGGTGTATATTTATGTCTGTATATCAATCGCTTACGTATATTATATTCAGTGCAACATGAGCCAGCCCGTGCACGACCTGCCGCAACTACAGATCCCAACGATCGCCATCACCGGGTCGGATGCCCGATTCCCGGTGCGGCGCATTTTCTGCGTCGGGCAGAATTATGCGGAGCATGCGCGCGAAATGGGATCCGATCCGGACCGTCCAGCGCCATTTTTTTTCAGCAAGCCGGCCGATGCAGTGGTTGAGACCGGCAGGCGGCTGCCGTTTCCCTCCAAGACCGCGGAGCTGCATCACGAGGTGGAACTGGTGATCGCATTGGGCGCCGGCGGGGCCGACGTGAAGCCGGTGGATGCTCCCGCCTTGATATTCGGCCATGCGGTTGGGATCGATCTCACGCGCCGAGACCTGCAGTCGCAGGCAAAAAAGACCGGACGTCCGTGGGACATGTCGAAGGGCTTCGACCGATCCGCCCCCGTGGGTCCTCTGATGACGGGACTTCCGCCGTTCCAGGGCGCGATCTCATTGACCGTCGATGGTCGGGTTCGCCAATCCGGCGATCTCAAGGACATGATTTGGGGAGTGGCCGAGATCATCGCGCACCTGTCGAGCTACGTGGCGGTCGCCGCGGGAGATTTGATTTTTACCGGTACTCCGGCCGGTGTGGGGGCCATTCAGCGCGGAGAACTCGTGCGAGGGAGCATTGCCGGCGTCGAGCCCATCGAAGTGACGTTCGAATAAATCAACGCCTGCGGCCCAAGGCGGGTGCGCAAACGGATACTATGAAGTTCTCTCCTCAATATCGGAACAACAAGAAATGCTTCATTCGGGACAGATGAACGCCGCCATTCGGTTGGCTCTGCTGCTGCTGTGGATGCCCCTGGCGGCCCGGGCGGCCGATGACTATCAACATCGGGTCGAACAGGTCCTGCTGCGCACGCCGCTGATCGACGGCCACAATGATCTGCCGTGGGAGATCCGCGACCGGTTCAAGAGCGATCTGTCGGCGGTCGACCTGAAATCCGACACCAAGCGTTTGCCCTTCCCGGCGGATGCAGCGCCTCTGATGACGGATATTCCGCGCATGCGCGCCGGACACATGGGAGGCCAGTTCTGGTCGGTGTGGATACCGACCGCGATGCGGGGGCCCGAGACGGTTCAGACAACGCTCGAACAAATGGACCTGGTCAAGCGCATGGCGGCCCGCTATCCCGCCGATCTGGAAATGGCATACAGCGCCGCAGATGTGCGCCGCATTCATCAATCGCACAAGATTGCTTCGATGATAGGCATCGAAGGCGGTCATCAAATTAACAACTCATTGCCCGCGCTCCGCCAGATGTACGACGCCGGTGCCCGGTACATGACTTTGACGCACACCCTCAATACGGGTTGGGCGGATTCGGCGACCGACACACCGGTGCATCACGGTCTTACGCCGTTCGGCGTCGAAGTCGTCCACGAAATGAATCGCCTCGGGATGTTGGTGGATCTCAGCCACGTGTCTCCCGAAACGATGAAGGCCGCTCTGACGGTCACGGAAGCGCCGGTCATGTTCTCTCACTCCTCGGCGCGCGCGCTGGTTGATCATCCACGTAACGTTCCGGACGACGTTCTTCGCTTGGTTGCCGCCAATGGCGGCGTGGTCATGGTCAACTTTGCGCCTGGCTACGTATCGGACGCACGCTATCGCTGGGATGCGGACGACGCGGCCGAACGGGCGCGCGTCAACAATCCACCTTACATCGGCCTGTACATCGGCCAGCCGGAGCGCGCGAAAGCGGCTCTCGCAGCCTGGGAGGATAAGCATCCACGCCCGGCGGCCACCTTGGCGCAAATCGCCGACCATGTGGAACACATCCGGCAGGTGGCAGGCATTGATCACGTAGGCTTGGGGTCGGATTTCGACGGTATCGAAGACGCGCCGGTCGGACTCGACGGCGTCGATAAGTACCCGGCGCTGCTCGAGGAACTGATGCGCCGCGGCTGGACGGACGCCGATATCGCCAAACTGGCGGGCGAGAACGTGCTGCGTGTGATGACTGCGGTTGAGAAAGCCGCCGCCAAGGCGCGCGCATCGCGGCCGGCATCGAGCATGGTTTTCGTGGAGCCGAAGTCGCCCTGACCCGCGCCGGGGGTCACTCAAGACCCCCGATTACTCCCTTCGCATCGTCCTCTTGACGTAGTACCACAGTACTAGTACTGTGGTACACCTATGCTGTTTCGACCCAATTCCGCTTCCGGCGTGCCCATTTACCTGCAGCTCATCGAGCAGGTGAAACATGCGGTTGAAACAGGCGCGCTGCGGCCGGGAGAGCAACTGCCCGGCATCCGACCCTTATCGGAGGAACTCGTGATCAACCCTAATACCGTGGCGAAGGCCTACCGCGAGCTCGAGCATGAAGGAATCATCGAACTGCGCCAGGGCGCCGGCGCGTTCGTGGCAGCCAATGCGGGCGCACTGCGCCAGACCGAAAAACTGCGCGGCGCCCGGACCGTGGTCGCGGTGGCGGTGAAGCAACTGCGGGCTCGGGGGGTGACGGACGAAGAGATACGCCGCCTGTACGAAGCCGCGCTGGCGGGAATCCGCGGCAAGGATGGATCAAATGACTGACGGCAACATCATCGAAACGGTCGGGCTCACGAAGCAATATCAGGATGTGACGGCGCTCGACGGACTCAATTTGACCGTGCCGAGCGGATCAATTTATGGGCTGCTGGGGCGCAACGGGGCAGGCAAGACCACCGCGATCAAGACTTTGATGGGGCTGGTTCGACCGACGGCCGGCACCGCCAGGGTGTTTGGCTTGGCCGTGGACCAATCCGCGGCAAGCATCGACATTCGCCAACGCACGGGTTTCGTCAGCGAAGAACGGGATCTGTACGACTCCATGACCGTCGCCGACCTGATTGCCTTTACCGCCGCCTTCTATCCGCGGTGGCGGGCGGACATGGCCGCTCGATATCTGCGCAACTTTGATTTGCCGCCAGGGAGTCCGGTGAAAGCGCTGTCGCGCGGCGCGCGCACGAAATTGACCCTGCTGCTGGCGCTGTGCCGCGGCGCGGAGCTGCTCATCCTGGATGAGGCCACCTCCGGGCTTGACCCGATGGCGGCCGAGGAGGTGTTGCAAGCGCTGATCGGCCACGTCGCCAACGAAGGCGCTACGGTGTTTTTCTCTTCGCATCAGATCGCTGAAATCGAGCAGATCGCCGATCACGTGGTCATCATCGACCGGGGACGCGCAGTTCTCGAAGGCGCCCTCGATGACCTGCGCGAAGCCTATCGCCGTATCGAACTGGTGTTCGATGGCGATGCGCCCGCGGCGCAATTCCACAGCCCGGGCGTGATGCGCGTCGAACGGCGAGGGCGCACGCTCAGCGTGTTCGCAAGCTCCGGCGCCGAACAGATCATCGACGAAGCGCGCTCGCTGGGCCCCGTATCGGCGGAGGCGCACCACATCACGCTCAAAGAAGTCTTTTTGGAACTCGTCTCGAGGGAGCGCTGAAATGCTGCGGTACAAAGCCTGGCTCGATACCCGCTGGCGGTTTCTGATTGGACTGGCGCTCCTCTTCTGCGCGGCACTGGCCAATGCGCT
The DNA here is from genome assembly GCA_035577165.1 of Steroidobacteraceae bacterium. Lineage (GTDB taxonomy): Bacteria > Pseudomonadota > Gammaproteobacteria > Steroidobacterales > Steroidobacteraceae > Bog-1198. The sequence continues at coordinate 4,016 of DATLVV010000580.1, forward strand.
CACCTATCCCACGGCTCTGGCGGCGCTCGAGGCCGCCCGCGACGGGTCACCCAACGGACCTCTGGCGAGCCAGATCGATCAGGCGTGGCAACTCTCCACCACCTTTCGCGGCTACGTCTGGGACCAGGTCATTCGCCACAACATGTACTACCTCTGGACTCTGTTCGCGGCGTTGTTGGCCGCGGACGGGCCGCTTTCTCGGCGCAGGGGCGCCACATTCACGCTGTCGCTGCCCGTGTCGCGCCGTCGGCTGTGCACCGTGCGCGCGGCGGTGGATCTCAGCGAATTGGGTCTGATGGCGCTGCTGCCCCTTCTGGCGGTATCGCTGGCCGCGCCGGCCG
>DATLVV010000581.1:0-2383 GCA_035577165.1 Steroidobacteraceae bacterium
CGTCGCGCCCCTGGGAGATGCGCGTGTCGTTCAGTTCGCGGCAGATCAGACTCAGCAGCGACGGTTCGACTTCGGCATGGGCGAGTTCGGCTCCGCCGGCGACGAAGCGCACGATGGCGGCCGCCACCTCATCCGTGACCAGCCGTTTGCCGGGTTGCAGCACCGCCGCCAACGCCTGATCGCCGGTCATCGGCGCGAGGCGCAGCCGATTCTGCGAAATACTGGGCATCGACTTCTTCAGGCCCTCGAGCGGTGCCAGGTAATCCTCGCGCAGCGCAATCAGCACGCGATAGTCGCCGCGCGCGAAATCAAAGCGCTCGGCTCTGGACTCGTCTTCCTCGAGCTTCGCCTCGAGGGACCTGGGCGGCCGGTTCTCGACCAGATCGGCCAACTCGTCGATGAACCGCGCGGCGCGCGTCCGCCCGAATTCGTCGCTTTGCGCCAGCGTGAAGATCTCCTCGAACTGATCGAAGATCAACAAGGGAATGAGCGTGGCACCGGATTCGTCGCGCAGCACGTCGTCACGATGATGCAGGTATTCCCACAGCGACTCGCCCGGGGCCGCCACCCCGGCCTGGGTCCATTCGCCGGACCGCCGCGCGGCGCGGCTGATCGCCTGTTTGATTTGCTCGGCCGGCTCCGGCGATTCCTTGCCATAGTCGATGCGCACGTAGATGGGGCAGTAGCCCTGGCCGCGCAGGCGCGGCACGACCCCGGCCCGCAAAATGGAGGTCTTGCCCAGGCCCGATTGGCCGAACAGCACTGTGAGCAGCTTGCGCTGCACCCGGCGCGACAGCTCCGCGACTTCCTCATCGCGGCCGTAAAAGAAGGCGCGTGTCTCTTCCGTGAATGACGCCAGACCCAGCCAGGGATTGCGGTCGTCGACCGCGGTCGCGGCAAGACTGGCATTTGCGGCGACGTCGTTCATTGCGAGCGCGCCTGCATGAAGTCGGCCAGCCGCTGCGCGAACTCCGCAGGCACGTGTCCGCCCGGCAATTGCGAGAAATGCAGCGCCTTGAATTTATCCGGTACCAGGGCTTCGGCGGCGTTCGTGGCATCGATGCACACCGGCAGAATGAATAGCGCGCCGTCCGCCATGTTGCGCACGCGGTCCATCGCGTAGCTCCATTCGCGCCGGAAATAGCCCTCGAGGCGCCGCTGGGTGGCCGCCGATACCACCGGTATGAAATACGAACAGCGCGCAATGTTGCGCTGGATCTTGCGGTCGTAGTCATCGCCGACCTCGAGACGGTCGATGTCGAACCACGTGGTGATGCCCGCCGATTCGAGGCCGGCCTTGATTTGCTGAACGGCCGCCAGATCCTCGCGCGCGTAGCTGATGAACACCGCGTTGTCCGGCATTTCCCGCGCCGGCGGCGCAAAGCGCGCCGGAGAGAGACCGGGTCTTTCCGCCGGCCTGCGCCGCGCCTGCCAGCGCGCATGCAGTTCCTCGACGAACCGGTCGGCGCCCACGTAGATGCGCGTGCGTACGCTGACCTGCTGCAGGAAGGCCATGAGCCGGTCGTCCTGGCTGCTATGGTCGTCCGCCAGAACTTCACCAACGTCGCGCGGGTCCGAGAGGCGCTGGCGCTTGGCCATCCTCAGGAATAATCGGGCCAGCCAGTTGGTGAAATTGCTGCCGATGAACAGCAGATGATTGTGTTCCAGTTCGTGAAACAGTTTTTCCGGCGCCAAGTGCTCGCTTTGCAGGGCGCAGATGTACTCCAGCAGATCCTCATCCGAAATGACGTAGGTCGGCGAAGCCGAGACCTTGCCGAACAGGTGGTAAACGACCGGGCGCTGCAGCCGGTCCCGTTCCGCGGGCAGGTCGGTGACCCGGTTCGGCGCGTAGGACAGCACGTCCGTCGAGGGCGAGCCGTTGAAGCGCTCCATATTGATCGCGGTCTCGAGCAAGGGGTCGAAGGTGGTCGACACGAACAGGTCGAAGTCGGTGATCGCGGCCAGGCGCCGCAGCGCCGGCGGGGGCTCGAAATTGGCTTCCTTGATGATGCCGCGCAATCGCACATAGGCTTCTTCGCGCCGCCCGCGTGCCGACAGGAACCAGCACACCACATCATTGAGCGTATAGGGCTGCGGCAATTCTGCGATGTTGACGTTGAGGCGTCCGGCGAGCTTCTCCGCCACCCAGTCGAGCAGCAGGCGCGGTCCCCGGTCGGTCGCGACCAACAGCAGTTCCGGCCCCACAATCGGGATGACCCGCCGTTCCTCGATGAAACTTAATAGATCGTCCCAGGCATCGTCGTCGAGTGTGCTGACCAGCGCCGTAGCGGCCGAGGCATTACTCATGCGGTATTGGATCCTATTGGGCGGTGGCCGCCACGATGATTTATCCTTTCAGTGTGACGCAGCGCAATGAACACTG
>DATLVV010000582.1:0-2684 GCA_035577165.1 Steroidobacteraceae bacterium
ATTCACCCGACTCAAGCGCGGCGACGGCGACGCGGTCAGCCAGCACAAGGCTGAGTTGCCCAGCGCGTGACGCGCCGGCGAAATTACTCCGATTTGACGGCGTGACCGCCGAATTGATTGCGCATGGCCGCCAGCAGCTTGTCGGTGAATGAATCCTTGTCGCGCGAACGCAGGCGTTCGAGCAATGACATGGTGATCACCGAGGCCGGAACCCCCAATTCGATGGCTTCGGCGACCGTCCAACGGCCTTCGCCCGAATCCGCCACATAGGGCGCAATTCCCTTCATGGTGGGATTCTTCTCCAGCGCATCGGCCGTGAGATCCAGCAGCCACGAACGCACCACGCTGCCGTAGCGCCAAATCTCGGCAATTTGGTGCAGGTCGAGATTGAACTCGGTCTTGTGCTGCAGAATGGAAAACCCTTCGGCATAGGCCTGCATCAGCCCATATTCGATGCCGTTATGGATCATCTTGGTGTAGTGCCCGGAGCCGACGGCTCCCACCCGCCCCCAGCCGCGATCCGGCGCGGGAGCCAGTGTTTCGAAAATCGGGCGCAATCGCTCCACCACCGCCTCGTCCCCGCCGATCATCAGGCTGTAACCCTCGGCAAGCCCCCATATGCCCCCGCTGGTGCCGGAATCGACATAGTTGATCTGGTGCTGCGCCACTGCAGCCGCCCGCCGCTGAGTGTCGTGAAAATTCGAATTGCCGCCGTCGATGAGCGTGTCGCCCGCCGTCAGCATCGGGGTGAGGCTCGTGATCGTGCTGTCGGTTATCGCACCGGCCGGCACCATCAGCCAGATGACGCGCGGCGTATTCAGTTTTGCGACCAGCTGCTCGAGGGAGGCCGCCGTCGCCGCACCGTTCTGCTCGAGGGCCGTGCGCGCGGCGGCGGCGGGATCGTAGCCGATCACCTTGTGTCCGCCGCGCAGCAGACGCTGCGCCATGTTGGCGCCCATGCGCCCCAGGCCGATCATCGCGATTTGCATAGCATTCAATCCGTTCGATGCAATGGCATTCAGTATAGATCTCCAAACGCGGCGAGGTACAGCGGATCTTGGACGCTCGCCTCAGGCGCGCTTCAACATGATCATGACGGCGGGACTGCCCACCGGCTCGAAACGTCCGGTGAATTGCAGCGCGCCGGATGCTGTATTGATGCGAAACGAAGTGATCGAATCGCCCTTTTGATTGCACGAATACATGAACTGCCCGCTGGGATCGATCGCCACGCAGCGAGGGTAGTCGGCATGCACCCAAACCTCGGAGATCATGCGCAGTTGACCGTCGCTCGCCACGGCAAACACCGCCACTGCGTTGTGCAGCCGATTCGACACGTAAAGATACCGGCCGTCGGCGCCGAGGAGGATTTCCGAAGACAGATTGCTGCCGCTGAATTTCGGCGGCAGCGCCGACACCAGTTGCTTCTGCTTGAGGCCGCCCGTCGAGGCGTCGTAATCGTAAACCGCCACCTTGGCGTCATGTTCGTACAGGTTGTAGAAATATCGGGCGCTCGGATGGAACGCGAAGTGGCGCGGCGCCGCGCCGGAGGGCGCGGCGATGACAGGTACGTCCGCAGGCAGCAACCGCCCGGTTTGAGCGTCGAAACGCCAAACCAGGGTCAGGTCGAGACCCGAGTCGTTGGCAATGACGAAGTTGCCGCCGGGATCCGCGGCGACCATGTGCATGTGCGGACTATCGTGATCGCTGAGCGCAAATTGGCCGGGTGGATCGTCCACTGCGCGCGCGCGATGGCGGGCGCCCACGCTCGGCCTCACGTCCGTCGCCTCGCGCAGCGCGCCATCCGGAGCCACCGGAAATACCGCGACATTGCCGCCCCCGAAATTGGCGACGAACACGAACTTGCCGGAGGGGTGCACGCCGACATAGGTGGGTGCGGCGCCGGCCGAGCTCACCGCGCCCAAGCGTTTGAGCTGGAAATTCTCGCTGTCGATCACGTAAGACACCACCGCGCCACTGCGCAATCCCTGGTAGTTGTCGATCTCGCTGACCGCATACAAATGCGTACCGGCGGGATTGACGGCGAGCCAGGTCGGATTGCGAATATCGTCGATCAGCTGCATTTGGGTCAGGGCGCCGGTCCCCGGGTCCAGGCGAAAGAGATAGATGCCGCCTCCGTTCGGCGTGTACGTGCCAACGTAGGCATAGACGGCAGGCGCCGCGCCGGCCGCCCCGGCAGCGGCCGGCGTGGCAGTGGAAGGATAGACCGTTGGCGCGGCCAGCAGCGAAGCCGTCCTGAGAAAATCGCGGCGGGTGAATCGTGGGTCGGGCAAAGAGTCTAGTTGTTGAATGTCAGCGTGATACTGGTCGCAGCAAATGAAACCGCCGCCGCAGTGTACTGACCCACCGCCGTCACCCCCGTGACCAGGGCGGTGCCGTTCAGTTCCGATTGCAGCTGAGTGACGAAGGCATCGTAGGTATTGAAATTCTCGATCGTCGAACTCAGCGAATGCGCGATGGAATACACGGTGTTCGGTGCCGTCGGATTCGGGACGATCTGCGGATCCGACGATAGTCCGGCGATGTCGATCATTTGCGCCCCGACCTTGATCTGGTGCCGCGCGCCGATGCTGGCGTTGTGGGCGTTCAAATCGATGGATGTGGTGTCGTAGGTGGTGAATGGCGTCGCCGTACCGGAGCCCCAATCAACCGCCAGTTCCGCG
>DATLVV010000583.1:0-2743 GCA_035577165.1 Steroidobacteraceae bacterium
GCGCGCGGTGTAGGCGCGAGGCTGGAGCTTGAGCGCGCTGCGGTACTCGACGATGGCCTGGGCGAGATCGCCCGATTCGTCGCGATAACGACCGAGGTGGTAGCGCGAGTGGAAATCTTCGGGGTGGGCGTCGACCGCCCGGTGCAGCAATTCGCCGGCGCGGGTGAAATCCCGCCGGCGCAGCGCCGCTAAAGCGATTACATTGAGCGCCTCGGCATCGTCCGGGGACGCCTTCAGAATCTGTTCGTAGAGCTGCTCGCTCTCGGCGATGCGGCCTTCGCGCAGCAACTGTTGGGCTTGCGAGGATGCGCTCATTTCTGCAACGCTACCATATATGACCCTACACCACGATCTGCGCCACTACGTGCGAGTCTACGACGCAGATCTGGAGGCAGCGCTGTGCCACAAGATGATCGACTCGTTCGCGGCCCTGCAACGCTTTCAGCAATACAACGGACGTAACCTGCGCCGCGGGCTGGAGGAATCGGAGTGGACCGAACTCAACGTGACCCGGTTGTCGGAGCCCGGATTCCTGCAAATGTTCCGGCGCCTCGTCGACCGGGCATTGCTGCGCTACAACGCCGACATCGGACTGACCATACCCATCCCGAACTCGCCGGTGATCTCCGACTTGATCATGAAGCGCTACCGCAGCGGCGGCGCCGAGAAATTCCAGCTGCATTTCGACGCCATCAACCATGTATCGAGCCGGTACCTGGTGATGTTGTGGTATCTCAACGATGTGGAGGCCGGAGGCGAGACGCGCTTTCCGCAGCTGGAACTCAGCGTCGATCCGCGCGCGGGGCGCTTGCTCATGTTCCCGCCGTACTGGATGTATCAGCATGAGGGCCTGCCGCCGCTGTCGGGTGAGAAATACATTCTGTCCGCCTACCTGATGTTCAGCACGCCGCAGACAGCTCAAGAATCGTAGCCCCAGCGCTCCAGGTACGGCCTCAAGACCGGCAGCGCCGGCTCGAGGTACGGCCGGTAGGCCTGCCAGCGGCCGACGGCTCGCTGATTCACCGGCTGCACCACCTGCGAATAGCTGGGGGTGCTGATGTAGCCCTTGTCGCGGGCGCGCGCGGCGGGCGCGAGCATCGCGTCGTTCCACGGCAACTGCAGGAATTCGGCCATGCGCCTCACCTCCGGCGCAAAATCGGCGACCAAATTCTCATATTTCACTTCGAGCACGAGCGGCGACAGCAGCGCCACGTGCTCGTACCAGAAATCGAAGGTCTTGCGGTAGCCCACGGTCAATGACGGCATGTCGGCGCACAGCATGGCGAAATCCGGCGCGCGAAAGTGCTGCATGTAGCAGCTCAAAATGACGTCGAAGGGATGACGCACCGCCAGGATGATGGGCGAGTTGGGGAATATGCGGCGGATCACGGGCAGGCGCAGGATGTTGAGCGGGTTCTTGTCGACCAGCCGCTGACCCGGCTCGAGCCGCACCTTCCTGGCCGCTCGTTCATGGTAGCGCCGGCGAATCTCCCCGAGCTGCGGCGCGGTGAGCCGGCCGAGCTGCTCGGGGTATTTGACCGACAGCGCCAGGATATCTTCCAGAGCGTTCTGCACGAAAGGCTGCTCGTCCATCGATGCCAGCTGCGGATGCGCGTCCAGGGTCAGTTCGAGCAGGGTGGTGCCGGAGCGCGGAAACGCCACCACGAACACCGGGCTCTCGAGCAAGGACGGCGCGCCGCTGTGGTCCCAGGTGGCGACGTCGGCGGGATCACAGGGGAACTCGGTGATCGCCATTTGCGGAATGCCGCGCAGACCGGCGAGCGGCCGGCTGCGCCGGATGAACGTGGCATGGGAGCGATGCGCGTCCAAGAGCGTGGTCATGGTTTCATCATGGCGTCCGAGCGCGTGCAGCGACTCGGCCAGCGAGAACAGGATGAAGTGCCCATCGTGGGGCTCGCCATAGTCGGTCAGCGCCTGGCGGTACAACTCGACCGCCAGTTCGTGATCGCCGCGCCGTTGGGCGATCTTGGCCGACACCCGCTGCAGGTCCGAGCCCAGCAGGCGCGAGTCCGGACGCAGGGATAGCTGCTCCAGTAGAGCGATCGCCTGGGGCAGGCGATTGGTGCGCTCGAACACCTGCACCATGATCAAAAGCGCATTGGCACTGACGTCGGCGCCGGCGACCGACTGGATGAGGGCTTCGGCGCGCGCATAGTCGCCGAGATTGAGCAGGGTCTGCGCGATGGCCGCGACGGTATCGACGGGAGCGCCGGCGGGCGGCGTCCAACCATCGAGCGCGGCCAGCGCCGCGTCCAATTGCATGCACTCGTAGCAGCTGAGCACGTAGCGATGACGAATCTCGACATCGTCCGGCGCCAACTCGAGCGCATGGGCGAGCACGGCGCGGGCGGACTCGAAGTCGCCGCGCGCCATGTGAGTCAAACCTAAGTTGAATTGAAAATCCGAAGTATCGGCACCGAGCTCGGCAGCGCGAGCGAGCGCCTTCAATGAGTCGCCCGGGCTGCCGGCGACGCGCAACGCATTGCCGAGGTTGAACCAATGCGAGGCTTCGTTCGGCTCGAGATGCACCAGACGGTCGAATATTGGCAGCGCTTCGCCCGAGCGGCCTTGGGTCAGCTCGAGGAAACCGATGAGGGCCAGCGCACCGGTGTGGTTCGGTTGGGCGGCGAGGACACGGCGGCAATCCGCTTCGGCGAGCGCGGTATTGCCTGCATTGACCGCTGCATACGCGGACTGCATCAGGGTGTCGCTGTCAGGGGCC
>DATLVV010000584.1:0-9188 GCA_035577165.1 Steroidobacteraceae bacterium
CACCAACGCTTGCGCGCAGGCGCGCAGATTCCGCGCCCGCGCGTAGTACCCCAAGCCCGTCCAGAGATGCAGTACCTCATCCAACGGCGCCGTGGCGAGCGATGTCACGTCGGGAAAGCGCGCCATGAAGCGCTCGTAGTACGGGATCACCGTGGCCACCTGGGTCTGCTGCAGCATCACCTCGGAGATCCACACCCGGTACGGGGTGGGATTCACCTGCCACGGCAGGTTGTGGCGCCCGTGCACTTTGAACCAGGCGAGCAGACGTGCGGTGAATTCTTGGGGTGACCAGGTCATTGAGCGAAAACCCCCTTTGGAGCCCGATCATAGCTCAAGAGGCGAGGTCCGCTGCCGATAAAGACCCCGAGGGCTCCTGGCCTCGCCGCGGATGCTCATTCTTGGCCGATTTGTCACTCGAAATGACCCGAACACCGCCCGAAGCCAACACCCGCGGCGCGCAATTGCTCCGCTCGCCCGAATTTCTCGAGTTTGCCCAGGCGGCGGGCGGCTTCGGCGTCTATGACTTGGACCTCCTCACCGGCGACATCTCCGGCACCCCGCTCTACTTCGATCTCATCGGCTTGGCCCACGGCAATCAAAGTCTCAGCCGCGACGAGTGGGTGGCGACCATCCACCCCGAGGACCTCGAGGCCATGGTGGTGGAATTGGGCGCGGCCATCGACGGCGCCTCGCCCTACCAGTCCGAATACCGCTGCCTGCTGCCGAGCGGCGAGGTGCGCTGGCTGTCGAGCCGCGGCCAGGTGCTGAACGGCGCCTCGGGTCATCCGGTGCGCGTGGTCGGCACCTTGAGCGATGTGAGCGCTCGCAAGCTCCTGGAAGAGAAGCTGCGCTACGCCACCGAATCGCTCAACATCGCCCAGACCGCCGCCGGCCTTGCCACTTTCGACTTCAACTTCGCCCGCAATACGCGCCTGTGCTCCGATAACTTCCAGTATCTCTTGGGGGTCCCGTATTCCACTGACCTGACGGATCTCAACCGCCTGGTCGAACGGGTGCACCCGGACGATGTGGCGCGCATGCGCTCGGCGCCCAGCGACACCACCCCGGAGGAGCCGTCCTATTGCTGCGAATACCGGGTGCGGCTCGAAGGCGGCGGCGAACGCTGGATCGGCGAGCGCGCCACCGTCTCACGCGCGCCGTCAGGCCAAATAGCACGCATAACGGGCGCCATCGTCGACATCAGCGATCTGAAGCGCACCGAGGCGGCCTTGGATTCCATCGAAAACCGCTTCGAGCGCGCGGTGCGCGGCACCCAGGACGGCCTGTGGGAAATCGACCTCATCGCCAATGTCTCCTGGGTGGGCCAGCGCTTCAAGGAAATGCTCGGCTACGCCGTCGCCGACCTGGGCCGCGTCTCGCTCGATCGCATTCAGAGCTTGATTCATCCCGAGGATCGCGAGGCGGTGCGCGCCGCCTTCACCAGTCACCTGCGATTTCAGACGGTCTATGACATCGAATTTCGCATGCTGCACAAGGACGGGCACTACGAGTGGGTGCGCTCGCGGGCGCAAGCCGAGCGCGCGGCGGACGGCACCCCCCTGCGCCTGGCGGGCTCCACTCAGCTCATCACCGACCGCAAGCGCGCGGAGCAGGCGACCCTGGATGCGAAGCTCGCCGCCGAGGCGGCCAATCGCGCCAAGAGCAATTTTCTCGCCAACTTGAGCCATGAAATCCGCACCCCCATGAACGGTGTGATCGGCATGGCGCAGATTCTCTCGGAAACCACGCTCGACAATGCGCAGCGCGAATGTGTCGACATCATCCGCGGCAGCGCCAAGGCGCTCCTGGCCCTGATCAACGACGTGCTTGATCTTTCCAAGATCGAGGCCGACCGTCTCGAGCTCGAGCATGTGGATTTCGACCTGCGCGACGTGCTGTTCGAGACCGTGGCCGCCACCTCCATGCAGGCCGCGGTCAAGGGCATCGAGCTCATCGTCAACATCTGCAACGACGTGCCGGTGCTGGCGCGCGGCGATCCGGGGCGGCTGCGCCAGATCATCATGAATCTCATCGGCAATGCCATCAAATTCACCCACGAAGGCCATGTGGTGCTGGACGTCAGCGTCGCAGAGCGTGAGGACGCGCACCCCACCTTGCGCATCGAGGTTACGGACACCGGCATCGGCATTCCTGCCGACCGTCTCGACCGGCTGTTCAAGACCTTCACCCAGATCGATTCCTCCACCACCCGCCACTACGGCGGCACCGGGCTCGGGCTGTCCATCGTCAAACGGCTGGCCGAACTCATGGGCGGCGATGTCGGGGTGCGCAGCGACTTAGGCCGCGGCTCCTCGTTTTGGGTGACCGTGGCGGTGGATGCGCTCGAGGCGCAGCCCATCCGTCAACCGCTCGGGGTGGGCCGGCGCATCCTCATCGTCGATGACATTGGGGCCGGCCGCTTGAGCCTCGCCCGCAAGCTCGCGCTGTCGCGCTTCGAGACCGTCGCGGTGGCGAGCGTCGATGAGGCCTGGGCGCAGTTGAACCAGGGCCCCGCCTTTGACCTGGTCCTGGCCGATGAGCTCATGCCCGGCAAGGGCGGACTCGATCTCTTGGACGCGCTGCGCGCCGATGCCCGCTTCACCGCCCTGCCCTTCATTCTCTTGTCGCTGTTCGGGGTGGAGCCGGATCCCGCCGAGCGCGCGCACCGCCCCGACGCCGTGGGTTTGAAACCCATCCGCGCCCTCACCCTCAACACCCTGGTGGATCAGGTCATCACCGGCAAGGTCTCGCACAAGAGCCGGCAGCCGGCGCTGCCGCAGGCGAATTTCACCTTCAAAGGCCGCCGCCTGCTGCTGGTGGAGGACAATCCCGTGAACCAGCGCGTCGCGCAGCGCGTACTGCAGAAGCTCGCCGCCGAGGTCACGCTCGCCAACAACGGTGCCGAAGCCTTGGAGCGCATCGCCGAGTCGAGCTTCGATGCCGTGCTCATGGACTGCCAGATGCCGGTGATGGACGGCTTCACCGCCACCCGCCGCATCCGCGACACCGAGCGCGCCACGGGGCTTAAGCGCCTGCCCATCATTGCGCTCACCGCCAATGTCATGAGCGAGGATCGCGAGAACTGCATTGCCGCCGGCATGGACGCGCATCTCGGCAAGCCCATCGAGCCCTCGCAGCTGATCGAGTGCCTCGGCCGCTACTTGAAGGCCGATACCGCGTCCCCCGAAGTCGACATGATCGCGCTGCGCGAACTGACCGGTGGCGACCTCGACTTCGAGCGCGAGCTGGTGGAGACCTTCGTCAGCAGCGGCGATCAATGCCTGGCGGAAATCCTGAACGCCTGCCGGGTGAGCGATTTCGAGACCATCGGCAAGCGCGCGCACGCCTTGAAAGGCGCCAGCGCCAACATTCACGCGGTAGGTTTGGCCGCCGCCGCCTCCAGCTTGGAATGCGCGGCACGCGCCAATTCCGCCGCCGAAATCGACGGGCTGGTGCAGGAACTGACCGAGAAATTACAGGCCGTCAACGCAGAATTGCGCAAGGCCGGCTGAGGGTAAGGCGCGCTCGGGTTAGCCGTGCGCCACGAGCCCGAGCGCCGTTTCGATCTCGTGGCCGCAGGCACGGTCGCGGCCCCCCGCCTTGGCACGGAACAGGCATTCATCCGCCGTCTTGATCATGCCGTCGATTCGCAGAGAAATATCCGGCCCGTTGGGACCGGTCGACACCACCCCGAAGCTCGCCGTCACCCGCGCATCGCCGGCGCGGGTCGAGAACGGGGTCGCTGAAATCACGGCGCGGATTTTCTCCGCCACCGCCAAGGCGCCTTCGTACGGCGTTTCCGGCAGCACGATCATGAATTCTTCGCCGCCGTAGCGCGCCACCCAATCGCTGTTGCTGCGGATGGATTTCTGCGCCCGCGCCACGCACTGCTGCAGCACATCGTCGCCCGCCGCATGGCCGTGAACGTCGTTGATCTGCTTGAAATGATCGACGTCGCACATCAGCACCGACAAGGGATAGGCATAGCGGCGGCAGCGCTCGAGCTCACGTGGCAATTGCTCCATGAGATAGCGGCGATTGTAGGTGCCGGTGAGGGCATCGGTGATGGACAGAATTCGGTTGCGCTGGTTCGCGGCGCGCAGCGAGTGCTCGAGGTTCAAGATGCGGCGCCCGGCGTTGAGTCGCGCGATCAGTTCTGCTTCATGCACAGGTTTGACCAGGTAGTCATCGGCGCCGGCTTCGAGTCCGGTGATGATGTGCTCCTTGGAATCGCGGGCGGTCAGGAGCAGTGCGTAGACGTAGCCGTCGAGCTGCATGTTGCGCACGGCCTTGCACAGCGCGATGCCGTCCATTTCCGGCATTTCCCAATCGGTCACCAGTATGGGGTAGTAGCGCTGCGTCATCTTGTCGAGCGCGGCGACGCCATGTTCCACGGCGTCGACTTCATAACCGGCCTTCTTGAGAAACCGGGTCATGAGCATCCGCGTCACCGGATCATCTTCGGCGAGCAAAATCGTCGAGGAGGGTTCGACTGTGAGGGACGTCACAGAATCCATCTCAGACACGTTTTTGAACCCTCGCCCGGTTTCTAGTAATAGGGGATATCGGCGCACTGGTGAATGACTTGACCCATGGTAGTTCGGCTTATTGTAAATCCCGGCACTGCTGCTCACTGCAGCGACTTGTTGAAATTGTGAGCTGATCGCTCAGGCTTCTGCCTATTTGTAGGCCTTACCCTCATCAAGATCCGGCTTCCGCGGACCGATAGGAGGGGATGTCTACTTCGGCGCCCAGTCCCCGCAAGTCGCCCGCTTCGGGCGCGGGCGACGTGCGCAGCGACGACGGCCTATGGGGACTGGTGCTGTGGAGCGGGACTGCCTGGTTCAGCGACTGGTTCTATCGACGGCTGCAATGGTCGGTGTCGGTGAAGCACAAGCGGCTCGATGTCCTGCAGCCGCACCTCACCGAGGGTTCCTGGGAAGCGCTGTTGCTGGCGATCCGCGCCCACCTCGAGCAGGGATTGCCCTTGGTTGGGGAGCTCAAGGTCCGGTTGCCGGACGGCGGCGGCGAAATCTGGCAGGTCTCAGGCTCAGTCGAGCACAATGTCGGCGGTCAGCCGGTGTATCTCGCCGGGCGCATGCAGCTCATCCAACCGCGCGGACCATGACTCGCCCCGCGGGATCTACGACTCGTCGCCGGCCGGTGATGCCGGCGAGTCTTTGCTGACCCCCGCGACATTGCCCGCTTCCCGGCCGGTGAACCAATTCACCGCGTACTGTACCAATTGAGTGCCGGTCGCGAGGTTCAGCTTGCGCTTGATGCGCTGCCGGTGCGATTCGATGGTCTTGATGCTCAGGTTCAGGGACTGCGCCGTTTCGCGCGTGCTCATGCCCTTGCCGATCATGTGCAGAATCTGCAGCTCGCGGTTGCTCAGGCGGTCGATGGGATTCGCCGAGATGTAGGCGCCGCCCGCTGCGAACTTCTGAATCATGTTGGTGCCGACGGCCTCGGACACGTAAATGCCGCCGTCCAGCACGCGCCGCACGGAGGCCAAGAACTGGTCGCTCGCCGCCTGCTTCATGATGTAGCCGTTCGCGCCGGCCGACAGCATGCGCTCCGCATAAATGGTTTCATCGTGCATCGACAGCACCAGGATGGGCAGCGTCGGATGATGCGCGCGCACGTCGCGCACCAGTTCGATCCCATCGCCCTGCTTCAGGCTGATGTCGGCGATCACGACGTCGGGGTGCAATTCCTTGATGGCGGTGCGCGCATCACGAGCGGACTCCGCCTCGCCGCACACCACCAGATCGTCTTCGTTCTCCATCACCCGCCGCAGGCCCTGGCGCACGATGGGATGATCGTCGACGATCAATACCCGCCGCTTGCGCTTGCCGCCATTGGGGGGACCGGAAGGAGGGCCGGGCGGACGCGCCCAGGTGTTGCTGGCAGCCATCAAAATCACTCCTTAACTTGATGTGAGCCCGACTGACTTTGACGACCGTCAGCGACTGCTTCCGACCACCCGAACCACGGTGCCTCGCGGTTCCCGGGCAGCAATCTCAAGTCTCGCACCAACCATCCCAGCACGATACTTCATTATGTTCAAGCCCATCCCAGAATACGACGATTCGGACGGCTGAATGCCCACGCCATCATCGCTGATCCGCAGCAAAACGCCTTTTCCCGCGCCGCTGAGCGCGATGTCCACCCGGGTCGCATGAGCATGGCGCGCCGCATTGGTCAGCGCCTCTTGTGCGATGCAGTATAGATGGGTCGCGTCGACATCGTCCAGGGGACGACCTGCCGTCGGCTCCGCGCGCACACTGACCTTCAAGCCGTACAACTCACGGCAGCGCGCCGCCAATTCGCGCAGCGCCACTGCCAAGTCGCTGCCGCCGGTGCGCAGCGGCAAAAGTCCGCGGGCGAGCGAACGCGTGCTCTCGATCGAGTGCTCGACCGCGCCCGCGATTTCGTTGACCGCATCCACCGCTTCCGGCAGGTGCTGCTGCACCCGGCCCATGAGCCCGCGCAGCATCAAGGCCACGCCGGTCAGCTGCTGGCCCAGCCCATCGTGCAGGTCGCGGCCAATGCTCAGACGCTCGCGCCGCGAGACTTCCACCACCTCATGCTCCAGACGCTTGCGCCCGGTCACCTCGTTCGAGGTCACCACCAAGCCACCGTGTCCTGCCGGACCATTCATCGGCTGCACGTCCACCTCGAACCAACGCGAAGGACCGCCGAACGAGCGCACCTCGAGCGCGTCCGTATGGAAGGCGCAACCCTGCAAGGCCCGCGCATAGACATCCAGTTGCAGCGATGACGTCGGGGTCAACCACAGAGCGGACACTCCCAACAAGCCCCCCGCCGGCGCCGCATCCGACTCCCGCGCCATCGCATTCGCGTAGGTCACCTTCAAGTCGCTGTCCAAGACCAAGGCAGCCAACGGCATGTGCTCGATCGCGAGGAGCAACGCCGACCCGACGCTCGCGACGGGCGCAAAGGTGAGCATCACCAAGCGTTGCCCCGGCGCCGCGGACAGCGGCTTGATCTCCGTCATGATGGAGGTGTCGCCGCCGGCGAGCCGCCACTCGAGAACACAGCTCGCCGGCGAGCGCGTCTCCGCCGCTTCCGCCAATAACCCCTCGACCGTCGTCACCGACACCGCTCCCATCCACCGCTGCAGGGACGATTCCAGCAAGCTCGGCGGGTCAAAAAGCGGGATCAAACAACGGCGGGCTGCCACGTTCGCGAGTACCACGGGAAAGTGTGTGTGGCGGGCGTCCACCACCACCACGGCCTGACGCAGGCTATCGAGCGCCGTATTCGCCAAGGCCGGCGGATCGGCCGCAAGCCTCAGATAATCCGGAGATGTCGCCATCCTTAACTGCTCCGGTCATGTCAGAAATCCTTGTGTTAATAACTTACACGTTTTCGGAGCGGTGCGACTATGCCGCCCTGCAATTTACGGGATTCCCTGAACGCGTTTGATATACCTGCGGATTGCGAAATCCGCCGCCGACGCGACTATTTTTTGAATAAATCGTCGAGCGCCGATTTCGCACGCGCGAGTTCTGCCGTGTCTTTCGCCACGTACGCGCCCGCCTTCGGTTTGAAGTAGTCGCAGAAATTCGCTTCGTCTTTTTTGCGCACCTCTTCCGCGATCGGCTCCTTGCAATGCTTCGCGTACGAGATGTCGTATTCAACGCACATCTTGCACACGTGAAGCTCCGCACGGCACGCCTTGCAAGCATCGAGTCGACGCAGCGGCAAACTAAGTTCCGCGAGAGATGCGCCGCAGCGCCAACAGACGAGGGAGTGGGACATTCGTACTGACTCAATATTTGCCTATTGCCACCAAATATACATATTTCGCTTGCTATCGAGATTGCTACCTAATGCTGGGATTTACAAATTGTTGTCACTACTGTGCCCTTCCCGTCTGCCACACAAGTCCTGGCTTGATGCTTCTGACGACTTATGTGTCCAAAATAATGCACAAATGTTATCGTCCAATGAGAGATGTCTAGCAAGAAAGCGTTTCATAGATCGCGCTTCCACGATCCGCTAAAGCACGCGACGATTGTCGCATTGAAACGCGTGCTTGGCGCATTGATTGATTTGACGTTCGACGCTGGCATCACCGTTCACGAACTAAATCAATTGCTCAGAGAATGTGCAGTACGAACCGCCGTTGGACGCATATCCAAGGAGACCGGTCGAGATAGCAAATCTCGTATCGCCATTGTAACCGGCCTGCCACGGTCTGAGGTCGCTCGGATACTGAAGGCGAAAGATGCATCTCCCAGCAAGCGAATGGGGGAGCATCCAACCAGAAAAGTCTTGGCGGCCTGGTTTGATGATCCTCGCTTCCTGTCTACCAACGGTGATCCCGCCGTATTGCCAATATTTGGGAAACGACGAAGCCTTGAGCAATTAGTTGGACTCTATAGTGGAGGGATTCCTGTGCGCGCTATGCTAGATGAACTCACGCAACTAGACGCCGTCGAGAGGCTTCCGGACCAACGGGTGAAGGCGAGATCTCGAATTCCTATTTTGACTGGACTCTCGGCTACCGCAATTGCGGCAATCGGAGAACGAACGCGAGATCTGCTTGAAACTCTAACGGGCAATCTTCGACGAACGTCCAAACCCTTTTTCGAGGGAACCGCTCTATTAGAGGAAGCCGATGTTGAATCGGTGTCCCTACTTCGACGGGAAATTGCGGATCAAGGATCAAGTTTCATAAATAGCGCGAACTCGTTATTTAGCCGGGCTAGAGTCAACCGATCAGCTTCCAGGGTATTGCCCACCTGTCGGCTCGGGGTGACCGTCTACTACTTTCAGGACGACGTTGAATCTGCGGCAAGAACCAAGACTGATGCCGTTTACATTCGCCGCAAGAACCTTCAGCGAAAGCGCCGCGCTGGTACCGGAAGGAAAAGTATGGGCCTACCGAGCCGCTTATTGGCGGAATGATCTATGACGAAGCATCCGCGGCCTTCGTTTTCGGCCCTTGCAATCCAGCAGGGAGCAGTGGTGCTCGTCGAGGCTATGGTTAGATTTCTTCGAAATAACGATATTTCGAAGAACTTGATATTGGCATCCGTGCGGTCGCATGGCCGATCTAATAAGTCTCGAGGGGGAACGCGACTCTACAGAGAATTGGTGCTTGCGTACGAGGATATGGGAATTGTCCTGTCTACTTGGTTTTCGCTACCAAAATT
>DATLVV010000585.1:0-12503 GCA_035577165.1 Steroidobacteraceae bacterium
CGGAAATGGTGCCGGGACCGGTGGTGAGCGGCATGGTGAGCGGATAGAAGGCGAGACGGCTGGGCGGCACGTCAATCGAGCGCGGGCTCGGAGTCTCGCTGCGCCGCTGTTCGGTGGCGTCGGGCTCGTTCAGCATCCTCCAGCCGGACATGGCGACCACGATGCCGCCCGCCACGCGCAACACCGGGATGGAGACGCCGAAAAAACTCAAGACATAGGCGCCGACATACAGCGACGTGGCGACGATGCTGAAGGCGTAGATCGCCACCCAGCGCGCCACGTGGTCGCGCACGCGCGAGTCCAGGTCGCGGGTGGCGCCGAAAAAAATGAATGTCCCCGACATCGGATTGACGATGGAGAACAGCGCGCCGAACGCCAGCAGGAAGGTGGTCACGGCAGCGCTCCGCGATCCAGGTGCGGCTCGGTCCGGCGCATCAGCCGCCATCCTGTTCGCGCAGGCGATGGCTGTCGGCGGCCACCAGGTCGAAGCCGTACACGCGGCGCAGCTGGGCGATCTTCTCCAGGGTCTGGCGCTTGAACGGCGGCTTGTTCTCGAGCGCATGCAGGGCAATCCCTTCCAGCAGATCGCCGAGCGACAGGTCGAGGTATTCGGCCAGGCCCTTCAGCACCTTGAGCAGGCGCTTTTCCAGGCGCACGCCGGTCTGGATTCTCTCGACCTCGCGGTGCGGCGGTTGCGGTGCGGATTTTTTGGCGGTCACAGCGAGTTCCTTCGGTCGGCGGCCCCGCGTAATAATCGCAGGTTTGCAGCGGCGCAGCAGTTTATGGTACCGTGGTACCATTGTACCAAGGAGAGCCTGACATGACCACCGAACCCCGCAGCCAGATCCGCACCTTTCAACTCGATGCGCCGCGCGCGCAGGTGTTTCCCTTGTTCACTGCCCGCGGCGAGCGCGAGTGGGCACCCGGTTGGGAGCCGCTGATGTTGAGCGGCGCCGAACAGCGTGGCAGCGCCTTTCAAACCCGCAACGGCCAGGGACAAACGACCACCTGGATCGTGATCGACTACCGCCCCGCGGAGGGCCGCGCCAGCTACGCGCGTTTGGCGCAGGATTCGAACATCGGTTTGGTGGACGTCATGTGCAGCGACTCCGCCGCCGGCGGCACCGAGGTGAGCGTGACGTACACCTTGACGCCGCTGAATGCGGCCGCGGACGCCTTCGTCGAGGAGTTTCTCGAGCCGGAGCGCTACGGCCGCATGATCGAGGAGTGGCGCGAAGCCACCTTCGCCGCGCTGGCGCGGCTCACGGCGCGGCCGGCGGCTCGCGAGTAAAGAACCAGGCAGAGACCAGGGCGAAGATGAGCAGCGGCATGAAGGAGGCGAACACCCAAAACGCGGCGCTCTTGGCCGCGGCGATGGAAATGCCGGCGGCGAGGCCCGCGAGGTTGGCCGCGATGCCCACGGCCGCCGCGCCCACGGCGTAGCCGATGCGCTGCATGGTCTCGGGAGCGGTCACGGCCAGCGGTCGTTCGGCCTCATTGGAATAGCGCACCAGCCGGTGCACGATCGACGGCCAGCACAGGCCAAAGCCGAGTCCCTGCAGGAGCGCGCACAGCACCATCCCGGCGAGGACGCCGGCCGGCACCGCGACGGCGAAGCCGCCGGCGCCGAGCGCGACGCAGGCCGCGCCGATCCGTATCAGCCAGCGATCCGCCGACAGCGGCGCCTTCGACACCGCGAGGGTGGCGAGGCTCCAGGCCACGGCTTCGCCGGCGAGAATGTAGCCGGAAACCAGCGGTTGAGTGCCGAACAAGATTTTCAGGATCAGCGGCCCGTACGCCCAGAATCCGGTGGTCGCGGCGGACAGCGCAAAGACCATCGACAATCCCGCGCCGACCGGGTGGCGAAAATTCAACAGCTGCAGCGGGAACAGGCGGGAGCCGGCGCGCCGATCCAAGCGCGCCGCCCCGTACAGCAGGCCCGCCCCCAGCAGGCAACCCAACACCGATGCCGTGACGCTGCTCGCCACGCTGCTCCGGGCGATGAGCATGGCGGCCGCGGACAGAATGAGGAGCGGCAGCACCGACCAGGGTTGCTGCGCGACCGGCGCGGCGGGATCTCGCTTCGGCAGCCACAGGGCCGCCATGCAGCCGAGCGCTGCGGCCTGGCCGGCGAACGCGAAGAACGTCAGGCGCCAGGCGTGCAGGCCGGCGAAGATGCCGCCGATCAAGGGGCCCAGGAGCGAGCCCGCTCCCCAGATGAAGGCGACGATGCCGAACAGGCGGCTCCACCAGGATTGCTCGAACCATTCTTGAATCGCGAGATAGCACAAAGAAAGCAGAGTGCCGCCGCCGAGTCCCTGGGCGAAGCGCGCCGCGAGCAGCACTGCCATGGTCGGTGCCAGCCCGCCGAGGAGGCAGCCACCGCCATAGACGAGAGCGGCCATTCCCAGCAGCCGCTTGACCCCCGTCCGCCGGCACAGCATCGGTGCGGCGGCGCCGGCGATGATGGCGCCGACCTCGTAGAGCATGATGGTCCAGTTGATGAAGGCGACGCCGCCGATGTCATCGACGATGGCCGGCGCAATGGTCGCCGTGACCAACGAGTCCGCGGCGTGCAGCCAGATGCCGAAGCAGAGCACGACGAAGCGGCCCAACAGGCCGGACGCGTAGAGGCCGCGCCAGGAGTCGCTGCGGCCGGCGCTGCTCAAGATCGGGCGACGCTACAGTTCGCCGGCTTCATAGACCAGTTGATAACGCCCGGGTTCTGCGCGCTCGAGCAGCGGCAGGATTTTCGCGCGGTGCGCAGCGAATGCCGGACTCTGTGAGAATCGCTGCACGTCCTCCGGCGTGTCGAACACGCTGACCATCACCGCCTTGGTGGCATCTTCCGCGCGAAACAAGCGGCTGCCGCGCGCGCCCGTGGCGCCGGCGCGCAAGCCCGGCAATGCCGCAATTTGCAGCGCGAGGAACTCATCGAGTGCTTCCGGCTTGGGCGTGAAGACGTTGATGAGCACCACCGGTGCCGTCCGAGTATTCATGTTGGTCGCTCCTGGGTTGAAATTCTATGAGGTAAGATACAACCTCAAGTTAACTTGAGGTCAAGCATGCGCGCAAAACCCAACGCAGGCGTCATTCGCAAGGAGCTCAGCGTCGGTGAAGTGGCCGCACGCAGCGGCGTCGCGGTGTCGGCGATCCACTTCTACGAAGCCAAGGGGTTGATTCGCAGCCGCAGGAATCAAGGCAATCAGCGCCGCTATCCGCGCGGGATCCTGCGGCGGGTGGCGGTGATCAAAGTGGCGCAGCGCATCGGCATTCCGCTCGCCACCATTCACGAGGCGCTCGCGACCCTGCCGGACGGCCGCATTCCCACGGCGGCGGACTGGCGCAGACTTTCCGCGGTGTGGAAGCGCGGCTTGGACGATCGCATCGAACGCCTGCTGCGGCTGCGCGACAGCCTCAGCGGCTGCATCGGCTGCGGCTGTCTATCCATGAAGGCCTGTCCGCTGCGCAACCCCGGGGACAGGCTGGCCGGCGAGGGCCCCGGGCCGCGATTGCTGGATCCGGTGGATTCAACTTAAGCCAAACGCAGCGGGTTTTCGAGACGGCCGTGCTTGCAGTCGGCGCAGCGCTCGCGCAAGCTCCACGCCGTGACCTTCTCATCGCCGGCCCAAACAATGACTCCCACGGCGCGCCCGCTGCGGCGAATTCTGGGACTGGGTTTTGGCCTCGCGATGGTGTTCGGCGGCACCGTCGGGGTGGGCATCCTGCGCTTGCCGGGAACCTTGGCTGCGGCGCTCGGCGATTCACGCCTGATCGTGCTGTTCTGGATCGTGGGCGGACTGTATGCGCTGCTCGGCGCCACCGCGGTCGCCGAGCTCGCCGCCATGATGCCGGAGGCCGGCGGATTCTATGTCTATGCGCGGCGCGCCTTCGGCAAGGGCCCGGGGTTCGTGGTGGGCTGGAGCGACTGGCTCAATCAAACCGCCTCGATCGCCTATGCCGCGCTGACCGCGGCGACCTTCCTGGGGACGCTCTGGCCGGCTAGCGCGGCGGCGCCGCGCGCCGTGGCCATCGGCGTCATCGCCCTATTCACGGCCCTGCACTGGGTGGGACTGCGCCTCGGCAGCACCATGACACGCATCATCAGCATCAGCGTCGGACTCATGCTGCTGGTGCTGGTGGCCGGATGTTTTCTGACGCCGTCGGTGGCGGCATCCACGGCGCCGCCGCCCCTGACCTCGGCGGCGGCGCTGCCGCTGTGGTCGTTAGGGATGGTCGCGGCGGTGGTGACTGCGCTGCGCGCGGTGTTCTTGACTTACGACGGCTGGTATTCGCCCATCTACATGGTGGAAGAAAGCACCCAGCCGACCCTGACGCTGCCGCGCGCCCTGATCGGCGGCACGCTGTTGGTGGCGGCGATGTATGTGATCATCAACGTCGCTATCTTAAGGGTGCTGCCGCTGCCGGTGCTGGCCGGCTCCGAGCTGCCGGCCGCCGATGCCGCGCGGGTGGTGCTGCCCAAGGGCGGCGCCGTGCTCGTGACCGTGATTTCGCTCATGACGGTGATCAGCCTGGTGAACGCGACCTTGCTGATGGCGCCGCGCATTCTCTTCGCCATCGGCCGCGACGGTCTGTTCACGAAAAAGGCCACCGACGTCAGTGTGGGCGGCACGCCGCGGCTCGCCTTGGCGCTCACCGGTCTCGGCGCCGCGGGACTCATCATGAGCGGCACCTTCCTGGAGATCGTCGCCGTCGCCTATGTGATGTTTCTGGTCTGCTATATCGCCGTCTACAGCGCAGTCATCGTGCTGCGGTTCACGGAACCCGAGGTGGCGCGTCCCTATCGCGCATTCGGCTTTCCGTTCACCACCGGCATCGTGCTGTTGGGCTGCATGTTTCTCTGGGTCGCCGCGGTGCTGGAAGATCATCGTTCCGGCTACTTCGCCGCCATCCTGCTGGCCGCGAGCATACCTGTGTACGCATGGCTGGCACGCCGCCGCCGCAACGGCGAAGCGGCGCCGGCGGTCGTGCCGCCGACTTGAGAACGCGCGCGGCGCATTGGCTCATGCTCACCGGCATGGCCGTGCTCGCGGGTGCGGCCTCGGCCGGCGCCGCCGCGCGGCCCGATCAACTGGAATTTCGCGAGCTGTACCGCGAACTCATCGAAACCAACACCAGCCACTCCGTCGGCAGCTGCACGCTGGCGGCGGAGAAAATGGCGGCGCGATTGCGCGCGGCGGGATTTGCCGATGCGGAGCTGCATTCGTTTGCCGTGGCCGAGCATCCCAAGGACGGCGGCTTGGTCGCGGTGCTGCCGGGAACGGATCGCGCGGCCAAGGCGATCTTGCTGCTGGCGCATTTGGATGTGGTCGAGGCGCGGCGCGAGGACTGGAGCCGCGATCCCTTTACTCTCATCGAAGAGGGCGGCTACTTCTACGGCCGCGGCACCTTCGACGATAAATCCATGGCGGCGGTGTGGGTCGACACGTTGATCCGGCTGCGCAAGCAGGGTTATCGGCCGACACGCAGCATCAAAATGGCCCTGACCTGCGGCGAAGAAGCAGGTTCCGCGTTCGAAGGTGCCGAGTACCTGGTGAAGCACGAACGCACCCTGATCGATGCGGCCTTCGCGCTCAATGAATTCGCGTACGGCGTGCTGGATGCGCAGGGACGGCGCGTGGTCATGGAAATCGAGGCGGGCGAGAAAACCGACCAGGATTTTCGCCTGGAAGTGCTGAACCCCGGCGGCCACAGTTCCCGGCCCGTCAAGGACAATGCCATCTATCATCTGGCGGCGGGGCTGACGCGCCTCGGCGACTATGAATTTCCGCTGCAATTGAACGACACGACGCGCGCCTACTTCAGCCGCATGTCCGGCATCGTCGGCGGCGCGATGGGCGCGGCGATGCAATCACTGGTCAACGACCCGGACGATCGGAAGGCGGCCGCCACCCTGTCGCAGGATCCACGCCTGAATGCCATGCTGCGCACCACCTGCGTGGCGACGTTGATGGACGCGGGTCACGCCACCAATGCGCTGCCGCAGCGGGCGCGCGCCAACGTCAATTGCCGCATTTTCCCCGGGGTCGCCATCGAGGATGTGCGGCAGATGCTGACGCGAGTGCTGGCGGATGCGAAGATCACGGTCACCACCGTTCTGCCCTCAGACCCGGTGGTGCTGCCGCCGCCGTTGACGACGGCCATTATGAAGCCGATTGAGCAGGTGACCCGACAGGTGTATCCGGGCATCGAAGTGGTACCGGTGTTGCAAGCCGCCGGTACTGACGCCATTTACCTGGCCGAGGCGGGTATTCCGACGTATGGGTTGAGCGGTATGTTCGTGGATCCCGATCTCAGCAATATTCATGGATTGAATGAGCGCATCCGCGTGCAGTCACTGTATGACGGCCGGGATTTTCTATTCTCCCTGGTCAAGCTGTTTAGCGCAGAGCGTCGAGCACTGCCTTGACCAGCGGCTGCGGCCGGTAGCGATGGCTGGACGGGGTCAACCCGAGGCGCACGACCACCAGCGCGCGCGAGGGAATGATGGCGGTGTATTGACCGTCATGTCCCTCCATCCAGAAAGTGTCGGCGGGAAGTCCGAAGCTTAGGTCCGGATTCTTGCCGGGAGTGACGGAGTCCGAACCCCACAGCCACACCAGGCCATGGCCGTACTCGCCCGCCGAGGCCGCGACCGGCGAGGCCATCATGGCCACATAGCCGCGCGGCAGCAGTTCCTGTCCCTGCCAGACCCCGTCTTGAGCCAGGAACAATCCATAGCGCGCCCAGTCGCGGGCGGTGGCATACATATAAGAGGAGCCCACCAGAGTGCCGTGCTCGTCGGGTTCCATGACGGCGCTCACCATTCCCAAGGGCTTGAACAGACGCTCCGCCGGATAGGCCGCGCCCAAGGGACTCGCGTCCTGCACGATGCGCGACAGAATATTGGCGCTGCCGCTCGAATAGCTCCAGAACTCACCGGGCGAATGCAGCGGCGGCTGCGTGCGCGCGAACTCTGCCATGTCGGACTGCAGGTACAGCATGCGGGTGACATCGGAGACGACGCCATAGGCTTCGTTGAAGCGCAGGCCGCTCGACATGGCGAGCAGGTCGGCGATGCGAATGCGCGCGCGATCGTCGCCCGCCGGCCAGCCGGCGGATTGCTCGAGCGTCAGGGTGCCGTCTTTGAGCAGCAGGCCGACGAGCCCGGCGACCACGCTCTTGGTCATGGACCAGCCGAGCAGCGGCGTCGCCGCGGAAAAACCGGCGGCATAGCGCTCGGCGACGATGCGGCCGTCATGCACCACGACGATGCCGCGCATGCCGGGCCCGGCGAGAGCGTCGTCGGCCAGAAGGCGGTCGAGTGCCGCCGTGGTGACTACGGTGCGACCCTCGGGCCACGCGCTGTCGGCGCTGGGCGCGGAGGCTGGCGCGGACGTTGGTGCGGAGTTTGGCGCGGAGTTTGGCGCGGACGTTGGTGCGGAGGTTGGCGCGGAGGCGGGTGCTGGGGCAGAGGCGGCGTGGGCGAAGGCGTCGCGGCCGGCATCGAGTTTGCCGTCGGGCAGCACGGTGCAACCCGTGCCCGGCCGCGCCACTGCGAGGCCGTCGCCGATGAAGCCCAACAGCCCGGCGCGCACCACCCGTTGATTGCGATCGACGGATACTCGCATGAGACCGAGCAGGGCAATGCCGGGTGCCTGCACGTCGGTGCGCAGCACTTCATCCGGGTCGCGGCCGGCAAGAAACACGTTGGAGCAAACGATCTTGGCGGCGTAGTTGGCGCCGACCCGCAGAATGTCCGGCGGCTTCAGCCAGAGCGCGATGACCAGCAGCAGCAGCAACAAGACGAGGCCGAGCGCGATGCGCGCGAAGATTTTGCCGGCGGACCAGCGCATTGACATTCCTTCACACAAGAGCGAGCGAGCGCAGTTTAACCTAAGGAATTGCCCGGCTGGACGCAGGGGATGGATTTCGCCGACACTAAGGCATGAACAAAATTCAACGGTTTTCTCTCGCAGGCCTGCTGGGGGTGCTGTGCGGTTCCAGCGTCTGGGGCGCGCCGACAAATACCACGGCAGCCTCATCCAACGGGTCATTCGATCAATTGGTGGACGACTTCGTCTTTGGCGCTCTGGCGCTGTCGCCGACCACCGCGACCGGCTTCGGCTACCACGTGCACCGCGGCGCATCCTTGGATGACCTGTTGGACGACTATAGTCCGGCAGCCGTTGCCGCCTCGCGCGAGTTTGTCCGCGGCATCGAAGCGCGCATCGCCAAGCTCGACACGGCGGCGCTCGACAAGGAGCAACGCGCCGACATCGATATGATCCGCGACGCCGCCGGGGCCTCGCGCCTCGAACTCGATGAGATCCAGAGCTATCGCCACAATCCCACCACCTATGTCGAGCTCCTCGGCAACGGCCTGTATTCGCCGTACGTGCTGCACTATGCGCCGGCGCCGGAACGCTACCGGCACATCATCAATCGCATGACCAAGATTCCCGAGCTGATCCGCCAGGCCGAGGCGAATCTGCAGGACTCTCCCGAGGTTTGGAACAAGGTGGCGCGCGAGGAGAACACGGGCAACATCGGCCTGATCGACACCACCTTGCGCGAAGAGTGTCCGGCCGAACTGCGCATGCGCTATGACCAAGCCGCCGCCGCCGCCATCGCGTCGCTGCAAGGCTTCAACCGTTGGTTGGAAGATCACTTGGGCGGGAAGGTCAGCGATTGGCGGTTGGGAAAGGAACTCTACGCCAAGAAATTCCGTTTGGTCTTGGCGACCGGCAAGACTCCGGAGGCGCTGCTCGCCGAAGCGGAGGCGGATCTCACTCAGGTGCGGGCGGAGATCGCGCGGCTCGCGGCGCCCAAGACCGTCGAACAGGCGTTGGCGGATGTGGCGCGCCAGCACGCCACGGTGGCGAGCTACATGCCGTCGGCGAAGCAGGCGCTGGTGTCAGCCACCGCCTTCGTCAAGTCCAAGGATTTGTTGACCCTGCCGCCGAATGCCAATCTCGAGGTCATCGATACACCGGTGTTCATGCGCGGCATTTACGGGGTCGGCGGCTTCAATCCGGCGCCGGCGCTGGAGCCGAAGCTGGGAGCATTCTTCTGGGTGACCCCCATTCCGACCACATGGCCGCAGGCGCGCATCGATTCGAAACTGCGTGAATACAACGAGTCGGGAATGCAGCATCTGACGGTGCACGAGGCCATGCCGGGCCACTACGTGCAAGCCGAGTATGCGAATGAAGTTCAGCCGCGGTCGCGGCGCCTGCTGCGAAATATCTACGGCAACGGGCCGTACGTCGAGGGCTGGGCCGTGTACACCCAGCGCCTGATGGCCGACGAGGGCTATCTCGGCGATACGCCGGACTATCGCCTCACGCTGCAAAAGCAAATGCTGCGGGTCCTGGCGAATACAATTCTGGACGTGCGCCTGCAAACCATGGGCATGACCGATGCCCAGGCGATCGATCTCATGACCAAGATGACCTATCAGGAAACCGAAGAAGCCACGGCCAAACTGCAGCGCGCCAAGCTGTCGGCGTGCCAACTGCCCACCTATTACGCGGGCTACAAGGGCTGGCTCGAGGTGCGCGCCCACTCTCAGACCAAGCACGGTGCGGCGTTCAACCTGAAGCAATTCCACGAGAGTGCGCTGAAGCAGGGGGCGGTGCCTCTGCCGGTGCTCGATCGGTTGCTGGACTAACAGCCGGTGTCGCCGTGTGCGGGGGGCAGGCTATACTGCGGCGGTCAATGGTCGTGAGGCGCCTCGCATGAACGCCAGTCTCAAATCCATCCAAGCGTCGCCGGACGCCGAACGCCAGGCGCGGGTCGAACTCGCTGCCTGCTACCGGCTGGCCGAGCGCTTCGGCCTCAACGAGGGCATCGACAATCACATGACGTTGCTGGTGCCGGGCCATACGGACCGGTTTCTGCTCGCACCCTTCGGCATGCATTGGTCCGAGGTCAAGGCGAGTGATTTCATGGTGGTCGATTTCAGCGGCCGGGTGCTGAGCGGCCAGGGCTTGGTGGAAGACACCGCTCTTTATATTCATCAACCGGTGCACCGCCTGTCGCCGCAGGGCCAGTGCGTGCTGCACACCCACATGCCGTACGCGACAGCGCTCTGCATGCTGGAGAATCCGCGCTTGGAAATGGCGGTGCAGACCGCGGTTGGGTTCTACGAGGATGTGGCCTACGACGAGAGCTACAACGGCCTGGCTTACGATCTGGCCGAAGGCGAACGCATGGCGCGCGCGCTGGGCGACAAATCCGTGCTGATGCTGGCCAATCACGGAGTGCTGGTGGTCGGCAAGACCGTGCCCCAGGCCTTCGAAAGGCTGTACTTCCTGGAACGGGCGGCGCAGGCACAGGTGCTGGCGCTGTCGACCGGGCGGCCGCTGCGGCTCATTTCCGAAGCGGTGATCAAGAAGACCGTCGCGCAGTTCAACGACAGTACATCGGTCGGCGGCCGCAATCGCGCCGAACTGCACTTCGAGGCGTTGAAGCGCGTGCTCGACCGCAGCGAATCGGATTACGCGAACTGAGCTCGAACTTCACAGCGGAGATCGATCCGGCGCGGGCGGCCCGCAGCTCCATTGTTTTCCTGTCGGCCGCGGTGCTGTTCATCAATTACGTCGACCGCGGCACATTGTCCACTGCGTCGCACATGATGCAAGGCGATCTGCACTTGGACTATCTGCAGATGGGCCTGCTCATGGGCGCGTTTTCCTGGACCTACACCATTTCGCAAATTCCCGTCGGCTGGTTGGCCGAACGCTACGGCGCACACCGCATACTCGCCGCCGGGCTCATCGTGTGGGCATCGGCCACCATTCTGGTGGGCTTCGTGAACACCTTCGCCATGCTGCTGTTCCTGCGGCTGTTGCTCGGGGTGGGAGAAAGTGCCGGCTTCCCCTGCGTCGCAAAAATTCTTGCCGCGACCGTGCCGCCCAAAGGCTTGGGCACGGCCAACGGCATCGTGGCGCTCGGCTACCTGTCGGGGCCGGTGGTGGGCACCCTGCTCGGCGGCCTGTTGATGGCGCGCTACGGCTGGCGCGCAGCCTTCTGGGTATTCGGTTCGCTGTCCCTGCTGTGGCTATTGCCCTGGTCGCGGGTGGCGCGCGGAGTGCGCACGGCGGTGCAGGCGAGCGCGGATGACTCGCCGACCTTGTGGATGATCCTCAAGCAGCCCTCACTATGGGGGACGGCGCTCGGGCTGTTTTCGAGCAACTATACGTTTTATTTCATGCTGTACTGGCTGCCCGGCTATCTGCAAGCCGAGCGTGGCTTTTCGCTGATCGCCATGACGCAGTTGGCGACTCTCGCCTTCGCGGTCAATGCGGCCAGTGCATTCTTGGCCGGATGGCTCATTGACAAATATCTGCGCCGCGGCGGCTCGGCCAACTTCGGCTACAAATCGGTGATGGCTGTGGCGCACGTGGGATCGGTGGTGTGCATGCTCGCCATGGCCGTGGGCTCGCTGAAGGTGGCGATAATCAGCGTGTTCGTGTTCCAAGCGCTGTGCGGGGCCTCATCGCCCGGCGTATACGCCATGTGCCAGATTCTGGCGGGCCCGCGCGCATCCGGGCGCTGGGTGGGCATTCAGAACTCGCTCGGCAACCTGCCGGGAATTATTGCGCCCACGCTCACGGGATACATCGTGAAAAGCACCGGGCATTTCACCGTCGCCTTC
Source organism: Steroidobacteraceae bacterium (assembly GCA_035577165.1). Classification (GTDB taxonomy): domain Bacteria; phylum Pseudomonadota; class Gammaproteobacteria; order Steroidobacterales; family Steroidobacteraceae; genus Bog-1198. Next base: position 11,663 of record DATLVV010000585.1, read on the forward strand.
GTGGTGGCCGCCGCGGTGAGCATGCTCGGCGTGATCGGCTGGATCGCGATGGTGCCGAAGCTCGCGGAACTCAAGTGGAAGACCGCGGCGCAGCCGAGTGGCGCGCGGGCTTAGTCGAGACGCCGCAACCTGATCGTTAGGCATCCACGGAGGGATTTTCACTGACACCGAAAAGCGCTGCGAAATGGACTGAAATGCGCGGCCCTGCCCAGGCTTCCTCGGGCGGCCGATGAAAAAGCTAGTCGTGGTCGTCGTCGTTGCGGCAGCGGTGTCTTTCATGGCAGCGCGCTACCACGCGTCTCCCCCCAACGCCGGGCGAGTCCATTCGCCCCGGTCGCCGCCGTCGAGCAACTCCGTCCCCGGCACTACAGAGCTACCGTCGCGCGACAGCCGGTGCGACGGACGCACATATTGCTCGCAGATGACCTCCTGCGAGGAAGCGAAGTACTTCTTGAATCATTGCCCAAACACCAAGATGGATGGCGGCCACGACGGCGTGCCCTGCGAAAAGCAGTGGTGTACAGGCGGGTAAGGCGAAGAAGTGGAGTGACAATATTGCGCGCTTGGAGCACGATTCCCGCATCGGGAGTATTTTTTGCCGTGGAAGAGCGAAACAATAAGAAGATTCTCGACCGGCTCCATTTTTTGTGTTGTTGCGGCGGGCGCGTTTGTCTCGCTCGTGCCGCTCGCAGTGTTCCGTCGTAGACTCGGCTAGCGTCTAACTACAGGAGGTTCACGGGTCAAAGCAACTCACGCGCATAGCTCCGTGGCAAATGTTGTGCGACGTGCCGGGGTGCCTATCGCGTAAAAACCAAGTGACGTTTTGACGTCACTCGAGAGA
>DATLVV010000586.1:0-5531 GCA_035577165.1 Steroidobacteraceae bacterium
AGGGAATCGCGGACATCATCATTGCCAAGCAGCGCAACGGCCCGACCGGCGACTTGCAGCTCACGTTCCTCGGCGAGTACACCAAGTTCGAGAACTACGCGCCGGAGTCGTACGCCGAAGGCGTATTTCGGTGACACTTGGACGGGCTGCAGGGCTGAGGTCGCCGTGACCCCGATGGTCAGCGCAACGGTGGATGCCGGCGCTCTCCGCCACAATCTTGAGACCGTGCGTAAGTGGGCGCCGCGGTCGCGCGTCATGGCCGTCATCAAGGCCAATGCTTACGGTCACGGGCTCGTCGCCGTGGCGCGCGCGCTCGAACAAACGGCCGATGCCTTTGCCGTGGCGCGGGTCGACGAAGGCCTCATGCTGCGTGCGGCCGGCATCAACACCGCCACAGTACTTCTCGAGGGTGTTTTCGACCGCGAACAGCTCGATGCCGCAGCCGGCGCCCATTTCGAGTTGGTCGTGCACGCCTCCGGGCAGATCGAGCTACTGCGAGATGCCCCCGCCGGCGTGCGCTTCAAAGTGTGGCTCAAGCTCGACAGCGGCATGAACCGGCTGGGGTTCAAGGAACCGGAGTTTGGCGCCGCCCACGCGGCCCTGGGTGCTCTGGGGAGCGTGCAGCCCCCGGTCAACCTGTTCACGCACCTGGCAGCCGCCGATGAACCTGAACTTCCTGCGACGGCCGAGCAACTGTCCCGCTTCGATGCCGCCACGCGCTTTCTGTCCGGCGAGCGCAGCATTGCCAATTCAGCGGGCATGCTGAGCTTCGCGCAGGCGCAGGCCGATTGGGTGCGGCCGGGATTGCTTCTCTACGGCGTCTCACCCATCGCCGGCAGCATCGGTGCCGACTATGGACTGCGCCAGGTGATGACGCTGCGATCGCACGTGATTGCAGTCAAGGATCTTGGCGTGGGAGAACGCGTGGGCTATGGGGGCGACTGGACCGCGGCGCGTCCCACCCGCCTCGCCGTGGCCGCAGTCGGATATGGCGATGGTTACCCGAGGAGCTTGGGTTCGGGCACGCCGGTGTTGGTCAACGGGGAACGTGCCGGTCTCGCCGGCAGGGTCTCCATGGACATGATCGGCATCGACGTCACGGATCTGCACCGGCCGCCGGCGCCGGGTGATCCCGTGGTCCTGTGGGGGGAGGGGTTGCCGGTGGAGGAGATCGCCGTTTGGGCGAACACCATTCCCTACGAACTACTCTGCGGCATCAGCCAGCGCGTGGCGGTCACCCTGCGCTGAGCTTTGACGGCCTGACGGGTCCGGTTCAAACTTGGCCCGTGCAGAGGTATTGGGGCGTTGCTCTCGCCATATTGAGTTTCTCCGGTTTGCCCATCCAGGCGTTAGGCGCTTGCAAACTGGCTAAAATGGCAGAGTTGCCGGTGACGATGAGCAATCTGAAGCCCATCGTCACCGCGCAGATCAATGGTGTTGACGCGCGATTCGTTGCCGATAGCGGTGCCTTCTTCAGCATGATCACGCAGGCGGGCGCCGCACAATACAACCTCAAACTCGGCGCCGCCCCCTTCGGCCTGTACATCAGGGGCATCGGCGGCACTGTCGAACCATCGGTCGCGACCGTCAAGGTTTTTACCCTGGCAGGCATCCCCGTCCACAATGTCGAGTTTCTGGTCGGCGGCAGCGCCGTCGGCAGGTCCGAGAGCATCGGGGTGCTGGGCCAGAATCTATTTCGCATCGGAGATGTTGAGTATGACCTGGCACGAGGCGTCATCCGCCTGATGCGCGCCGAGGATTGCGGGCACACGCTGCTCGCGTATTGGGTCAAGCCATCCGAATCCTACTCGATGATGGATATTGAACGGGCCACCCCGCAGTCGCCACACACCACCGGCACCGCGTTCATCAATGGCGCCAGAATTCGCGTGATGTTCGACTCGGGCGCCGGAACCTCGATTCTATCGATGCGCGCCGCCGAGCGTGCCGGAGTGAAGCCCGATACGAACGGTGTCGTGGAGGCAGGCTATGGCAGGGGAATTGGGCAAGCATCGATCAAGACCTACATAGGCCCCTTTGCCAGTTTCAAGATCGGCGACGAGGAAATCCGCAATACGCGGCTGCGATTTGGCGACATCGATGTCGAAAGCAGCGATATGTTGATCGGCGCGGATTTTTTCCTGTCGCACCGAATTTACGTCGCCAGCAGCCAGCGCAAACTGTTTTTCACCTACAACGGCGGGCCGGTGTTCAATTTGGCGGCGTCGCACAAAGCGCCGGCCGATGCGGACGCGTTGCCGGCGGCGGAGATGGCGGCTGACAGAAAGGGGAGCAGCGAGGAGCTGGCCGATGCTGCGGCATACAGCCGGCGTGGAATGGCCTTTGCAGCCCGCCGCGACTATGAGCACGCGATCGAGGATCTTACCCGGGCCTGTGAATTGGACGGCAATGATCCCGATTACTACGTCCAGAGGGGCGCGGTGTACCGGCAAGACCAGCAGTTCGAACTCGCCGCGGCAGACTTGAACCGGGCGCTGGAACTCAAACCGGATGACCTGGCCGCGCTGGAAGTACGCGCCCAATTACGCCTGCGGGTGCACGATATAGCCGGTGCGACCGCCGACCTGGAAGCGGCGGATCGAGCGGCGCCCAAGGAAGCGGACATCCGGTTTTTTCTGGCGCGGGCCTATCAAAGCGCCGATCTCTTGCCGGCATCGATTGCGCAGTACGATCTATGGATACCGTCGCATGCGACCGATGCGCGCATGCCCGAAGCGCTCAAAAACCGCTGCTGGATGAGGGCGCTGCAAGGCCAGGAACTCAACCAAGCCCTGTCGGATTGCAATGCCGCGCTCAAGTCGAGCGCAAAAGGGGAGCCGTATAAGGCGCAAGTTCTGAACGGCAGAGGGCTGGTACGGCTGCGTTTGGGCAGCTACGACAAATCGATCGCGGACTACGACGATTCACTGAAGCTCTATCCGCAGGATGCCTGGGTGTTGTACGGGCGCGGCGTCGCCAAAATCCGCAAGAACAAGGTCGCCGAGGGCGAGGCCGATATGGCGGCGGCGGCGGCTCTCTGGCCGCCTATTGCCGAGGAATTCAAGCGCCGCGGGATTGCCCCCTGAGTCACGACGCTGGCGCCTGCTAGCTCTCGAAGAACCCCATTTTCACGCCCGCCAGCTGGACCACATCGTTGTCGTTCAGGCGTCGTGCCTGCGGTCCGATCGGCACCCCGTTGACCTGCGGGAAGTCGTTCTCCTTGCCGCTGTCGACGTGCACGATGAAATAGCCCTCGGCGCGGCGGGTGATGGCCGCGACTTGTACGCCCGGCCGGCCGAGCGTGGTGAGTGCCTTGGTGAGTTCCAGTTCGCGGCCGGCAAATGCGCCGCTCAGCACCTGCAGCTTGGCCTTGGGTAGCGCCGTGGCATTGTCCGGTACGCCCGGGCGCTTGTTGTTGGCGGCCACCGCCTTGGCGGCCTGATCCACGGCCACGCCGACGCGCCGAATGCGCTCTTCACCCTGGGTACTGGGGGTGATGACCATGGTCTTCTCGAACTCATCCTGTTCGGCATCGCCGTCCTGGCTGTCGACGAAGCGCAGCTGGTGATGGCCGACGGTGATGACGTCGCCGTGCTGCATGGCGTGCTTCTTGATCAGTTTGCCGTTGACGTAGGTGCCATTGGTACTGTTCAAGTCTTCCAAGAACGAATCGTTCAGAATATTGATGATGAGCGAGTGGTGACCGCTCACCGCCGGATTGTCGATACGAATATCGTTGTCCGGCAGGCGCCCGATCGTGTAGCGCTCTTTATTCATGTTGTATTCTGCGAGGATCTGACCATCCAAGCTGAGCATCAGGCGTGCCATTCAGACTCCATATCCCTAACCGAACCATCCCAAGATTTTGTCAAATATACGCCGGTGCGCGGGGAACGGCTCGGCTACATGAGCCATGATCACCGACACGTTGTCCCGCCCGCCGTTGTCGTTGGAAAGCTGGATCAATTGTTTAGCAACTGTATCAAGATTAGCACTAAAGGTGCTGATTGTTAAATGAATATCCTCATCCTCGATCATGTCCGATAGACCATCGGAACAGAGCACGTAGTAATCGGACTTCTGCACCGGCTGCTCGTGGATCTCCACCTCGACGTTTTGTTCGACGCCGAGCGCCCGTGTAACATAATTCTTGTTGGTCGCGCGTTGCGCTTCCTGCTGCGAATAGAAGCCGCGGTCGACCAGTTCCTGCAGCAGCGAATGGTCCAGGGTCATCTGCTCGAAACGGTTGTCGCGCAGGCGGTAAAGCCTGGAATCTCCGACATGCGCGATAGACATTTTGTTGTCGTGAAACAAGCACGCCACCACCGTAGTGCCCATACCCTCACATTGAGGCTGGGTCTTCGATGTGTGGTAGATGATTTTGTTGGCTCTGTGAATCGCATCACGCAAGATGATGCTTGGCCGCGTCAAACCCGTCTCAGGGTCGGGAACGGAAAGGTCCTCCCGCATGACCGCGTCGCGCACCAGATTGATGATGGTCTTGACCGCGATGCCGCTCGCCACCTCACCCGCGTTGTACCCGCCCATCCCGTCGGCCAATACGAAAAGGCCGATATCAGCCTCGGTGCCGATCATATCCTCGTTGTGCTCGCGGACCTTCCCCGTATCAGTCAGCGCCACGCTCGATATTTTCCCCTTCAAACTCATGGGTCTTGTCCAATCATGGCGATCCACTCGGCATATGCGACCAGCAATCTTGTAGGGCCGCGGCCATTTGCGCCCCGGTCTCGTACCTCGCATCCGGGTTCTTGACCAACGCTCGATCGACGATGCTCTCGACGCAGGCGGGCAGATCCGGCCGGAAAGCGCGCAGCCGCGGATGCTGCGCTTCGGCAATCTGCTGCATCAGCCCGGTCATGGAATCCGCAGTGAAAGGCAGCTGGCCGGTTAACAATTGAAATAGGCTAACACCCAGGGAAAACAAGTCCGAGTGACCTGTCACAGTTCGTCCTTCGAGCTGTTCGGGCGACATGAAGGACGGGGTGCCGAGCACAATGCCGGTACGCGTGCTGCCTGCGCCCGACAGTCGAGCAATGCCGAAATCGGTGATTTTCAGCGTGTCGGTGCTGGGGTCATACATCAAGTTCGCCGGTTTGATGTCGCGATGGACGACCCCTTGTTTGTGCGCAAATCCCAGGGCTTCCGCAGTTCGGCCGATGATCTCCAGTACCTTGCGAGGCTCCATGAGATTGTCGGATTTCGCATAATCGCTGAGGTGCCGGCCCTTGAGATACTCCATCGCGATGTAGGCGAGCCCACGCTCTTCGCCGACATCATAGATGGTGACGATGTTCGGATGGTTGAGCCGGCCGGCGGTTTCCGCCTCGCGAAAGAAACGCGATCGGGCTTCCACGAGCTCGGCCTCGCTGAATTCACTGGCGAGCGGAATGGCCTTGATCGCCACCATGCGGTTAATGGCCGTATCGCGCCCCAGGTAGACGACTCCCATCGCGCCGCGTCCGATCTCGCGCTCGAGCTGGTAACGGCCGAGGCGCTGCGAATCGGGCACG
>DATLVV010000587.1:0-4372 GCA_035577165.1 Steroidobacteraceae bacterium
ACCATGCAAATCGACTCCTGCCTTGAATAGATCGGAATTGCGAGCGAGCGCAAGCGCCGTCAGGTAACCGCCGTACGATCCGCCCCAGATGCCGATGCGGCTGCCATCGACCTGCGGCAGTGATTGCAGGAAATGGGCGGCGGCGACCACGTCTTGATACTCGGCCGCCCCCGCATAGCCCGCATGGTCGGGCTGATGGAAGGCCCGGCCATAGCCGATGCCGAGCCGGTAGTTCACGGACAGCACCACGAAGCCATGCGCTGCCAGGTACTGATTCACGGCGTAGGCGTTGCTGTAATAGTCCATGTAGTGCCAACCCAATAGCATCTGCCGCGGCGGGCCGCCATGCACGAAAATGACCGCAGGTTTCGCGCGGCCCGGCCGCCCTCCCCCGGTGTCGAACAATTGGCCGTGAATGCCGGTTCCATCGGCTGCCTGGAAGATCACGCGCTTCGGCACGCAGAGCGCTGCGAGCGGAAAATCCTTCGAGAGGGTCCCGGCCGCCAGAGCCGTGCGATGCGATCCGTTCAGATCGACGAGGCCGATGGACGGTGGGTCCTTTGCGCCGGCCGCGACGAACGCGACGTGATCGGCCGCTGCGCTCACCGGGGTCCATTCGAGCGACTCACCCGACGTCAGCGCAGTGGACCCGGCCCGGTCCACCGCGACCCGGAATAGATGGCGGCGGTCGTCGTCGCCCGGGGTGTTGCCGGTGTTGGCATCGTAGATCATGAAGCGGCTATCGCGGCTCTCGGCGACATGCTCAACAATGTAGGCACCCGGAGTCAGCAGCAAAGGCGTGCCTCCCGTCGACGGCACCGAATAGAGATGAGGCCAATCATCGAGGTAGGCCAAAAAGACCAGGCGATTGCCGGCACCCCAATGCAAATTGGCTTCCCCCTCCACGTCGGGGTAGGAGCCGGCAAGCGTGTCGGGGCTTTGCCAGACTGCGCGGCTCGATCCACCGTCAGCGGCTGCGACCCAAATGGACCAGCGATGCGGCACCTGCGTGAGAATCGGGTCGGGCGCGCCGCCCTCCCCGGCCTGCCGCACGAACGCGACGCGAGCGCCGTCCGGCGACCAGCGTGGCGAGACATCCCGATCGGTGGACGGGGCGAGGTAAACCAGCGGCGCATTCTGGGAGGCATAGATTCCAATGAACGAATAACCACCGCGGGCCGACACGAAGGCGAGGCGGCTGCCGTCCGGAGACCATCGAAGGTCGCTGTTAGTGCCGCGATCGAAAAACAATCGCTCGGGCTTGCCTTCGTCGAGGGGCGCGCTCCAAACGTGATGTTCCTTGGTATAGGCCAGTTGACCGCGCGTGGAAATCGCCGGCTCGTCGCCCTCGTCGATCTTCCGTGGTGCGCCTCCGGTCAGCGGCACCGTCCAAATGGCCGTCTGCGGTTGCTGCGGTGAGGAGTCTGGGTTGGGCGCGAGATTGCCCTCTGCGGGCCAGTTGGAGTCATGATCCCCGCCACGCACGAACACGAGGCGCGCGCCATCCGGAGAGAAAGTCAGCTGAGTCAGCTCCTGTCCGTCATCCGCCGTGTACTGGGTCAATTGCAGCGGCGCAAAGCCGGGACCGCGCGCCATCCAAATATTGCGCACGCCATCGACGTTACGCACCCAGGCAATAACATCTCCCTGCTCCGCCGAAGCGAGCTGAGCGGCATAGGGGTAGTGCAGGATCTGAGATAGCGTGAATGCGGATCGCGGGGCCGCGTGCGCGGTCATCGAAGCAAGAACCAGCGTGGCGAGTATCCACGCCAGGGATCGGACTTTCTGCATGCAGCACCCCCTATTAAAAGTAATCCGCCAGCATAGCCGTCAGCGTGGCTCGGCGGGGAGCATCGGACCGTGGCTCGAACGCCATCTGAATCAAAATATCAAAATAGTTTCCTAAGCTATTATTTATGTTATATATTTATTTCGAGAAAATATCTGCCGCCACGCCGGCGGCGGCCCGCAAAGAAGCGAGAGATACTTCCTACGCTCGAGCTTTAATGCTGGCAATATAATGTGTTGCCCTCTTTTCATCATATGAATTAGAGTTTGACCATAATTCGGCTTTTAGGGATGTTGGCACCATGGCTACTCAAGCACGATCGATTGCCTCGCTCACCATATCCTTCGGGCTGGTAGCCATTCCAGTAAAGCTCTACTCCGCCACCGTTTCCTCGGAACGGATTTCCTTCAATCTATTGCGCCAAAAGGATGGCTCCCGGGTCAAGCAGCAGTACATCGCCGTGAATGACGGAACGCCGGTCGAGCGCTCGGAAATGGTCAAGGGCTATGAGTTCGCGAAAGATCAATACGTAATGTTCAGCCCCGAGGAATTGAAGGCGCTGGAGGATGCGACCACCCACGCCATCGATATTGGCCAGTTCGTGCCGCTCGACTCCGTGGATCCGATTTTTTTCGACGGGACTTACTACCTGGCGCCGGACAAGGGCGGCGCCAAGCCCTACACCCTGCTGGCCACGGCGCTGCGCAAGGCTCAGCAGTGCGCGGTCGGCCGATGGATTTCCCGCGGCAAGGAACACATCGTCGTGATCCGGGCGCTGCAGGACGGACTGGCGATGCACCAATTGCATTTCAAGGCGGAAGTGCGCGACCTCAAGGACCTCGGGATTGAAGCGGCGCCGGTGTCGGAACCGGAATTGAAGTTGGCCCGGCAACTGATCGACCAGTTGGGCGCCAAGCGCTTCGATGCGAACGAATATTCCGATGAACACAAGGCGCGGGTGGAAGCGGCGATTCAGCGCAAGGTGGAAGGTAAGGAAGTCTCGCTTGCCGAGGGTCCGGTATCGACCAAGGGTGGCAATGTGATCGATCTGATGGAAGCATTGCGTGCGAGCATCGATGCCCGAGGACCGAAGGCCGCGGATCTGAAGGAACGAAAGGCGCCCAAACGTGCAGCAGCCCAAGCATCCTCGCGCAAAACCGCTCGACGATGAGATGCATGCCTATAACACGAAGGATCTCGAACGCCTTTTCGGATTGCCTGCATCCGCCGTCCGTTCATTGACTCGAGCCGGGCACATCAGCCCGGTCAAGCGCGCTGGACGGCTCCACTATTCCTTTCAGGACCTGCTCATGCTGCGCACCGCGAGTGCGCTGCGGTCGGCAAAGATCTCTGCACATCGGATCAATCGCACGCTGCAGACACTCCGGGCCACCCTGCCCACCAATCAACGATCCCTCACAGCCTTGGGCGATCAAATCGCCGTCCGCGAAGGGAAGTTGCTGTGGGAGTCGGATTCCGGGCAGTACGTCCTGGCGTTGGACATCGGCGAGGAGAAAGGCGGCTTGCATGTCATCCCTCGCCAAACTGCCGCCGTCCAGACGGCGGATTCGGCCGATGAACATTTTGCGAAAGGGCTTGCGCTCGAGGACACGGATCCGGACGGCGCACGCGCCGGCTACGAAGCCTGTCTGGCGGCGGATCCGCAGCACATGGATGCACGCATCAATTTGGGCCGGTTGCTGCACATGGCCGGCCGACTCGCCGACGCAGAACGGGTATATCGATCGGCGAAGAAACCCGAGTCCGTGTTGCTGTTCAATCTGGCAGTCCTGCTCGAAGATTTGGCAAGAGAACCCGATGCGATAGTCGCTTATCGGGAAGCCTTGGCGCTTGATCCCGAACTGGCGGATGCGCATTTCAATCTGGCGCGGCTCTATGAGCGCGCACGAAATCCCAAGTCGTCCCTGCGGCATCTGCTCGCCTACCGGCGCATGATCGATCGGCAAGGTACTTGATCTTGGCCAAGCCGGCGCTCTCCATCTATCGCGCAAAGCGCGACTTTTCCAAAACCCAAGAGCCCTCGGGCCGAACACGGGTGGCGCCCTCGCCCCGCCTGCGTTTCGTCGTGCAGAAGCACGCCGCACGCCAATTGCACTACGACCTGCGGCTCGAATGGGACGGAGTATTCAAATCGTGGGCCGTGACCCGAGGCCCCTCCGTCGATCCCGCGGACAAGCGTCTCGCCGTCGAAGTCGAGGAGCATCCCCTGGATTACGGGGACTTCGAGGGCACGATTCCCAAAGGAGAGTATGGCGGCGGTACGGTACTGCTGTGGGACCGGGGATATTGGACTCCCGAGGGCGGCAAGTCACCGCAGGATGCGTTCGACAGCGGCGATCTCAAATTCACCCTCGACGGAAAACGCCTGCAGGGCAGTTGGGTTTTGGTGCGCATGCGCGGCGATCGCTATGGCGGCAAGAGAACCAATTGGCTGTTGATCAAGCACCGGGACGCCGCGGCCATACCCGGCGGCGCCGAAGAATTGCTCGAGCAGGATCGTTCGGTCGCCTCGGGACGAACGTTGCAACAAATTGCCGAGGGCATCGGCAAGCGGCCGAAGCC
>DATLVV010000588.1:0-10600 GCA_035577165.1 Steroidobacteraceae bacterium
GCCCCCGCCGAGACTGGATAGACCAATTAGTGTAATCGCAAAACTTCGCCACGGTCATTCTGACCGAATGCGTCGTCAAGCGTCGGCGGATGCCGCGCGTTTCTTCAGATGTCTCAAGTCGAACGCCTGGGCCGACTCCACGGCGCGGGCGGCGAGCGCTTTGATTTCGGCACGGGCAAGTTTCTGCGACGCCGTTTGCGGCAACTCGGAGCGGAAGGCCACATAGGCCGGCACCTTGTAATAGGCCATCAGCGCCCGACAATGGGACTGCAGACGCATGGACGCCTCGAGCGACGCGGGAACCCCTTCCCGCAGGACGACAAAGGCGAACACTTCCTCGCCCCGCACCTCGTCGGTGACCGGGCATACGGCCGTCGCCAGGACATCGGAATGCGTCTGCAGCGCACTTTCGACTTCGACGGCGGCAATGTTTTCGCCGCTTCGTCGTACGATGTTCTTGGAGCGGTCGACGAAAAAAAAGCATCCATCCTCGCCGATGCGCACGAGATCGCCGGTATGAAACCATCCGCCGTCCCAGACGAGCGAGGTCGCAAGCGCGTCCTTGTAGTATCCGGTGAAGAACCCGCGCCGCGGCTCAGGTCCGTCGCGTTTGACCAGCAATTCGCCCGCGGTGCCGGGCAAAGTGTCGGCTCCCTCATCGTCCACGATCCGATACGCGAGACCCGGCGGCGCCTTGCCGAAGCAGCGTTGGCCCGGGTGGCGCGGTTCGCGATTGGCGGTGATCCACGCACCGGCCCCCGTCTCGGTCATGGCCCAGGCTTCGATCAGCGGCACACCGAAACGGCTTTCGAAGGCAGTTTGATGCCGTGGATCGACACCCGCGCCGAATCCAAAGCGAACCGTCGCGGACACATCGTCTTCAGCCGAAGCGGGCGCGTTCAACAGCAGGGCCGGCATCACGCCGAGGTAATGAAACATGGTGGCGCGGCTTGCACGGATGGAGTGCCACCAGGTCGAGGGGTGAAATCGGTCGAGCTGAATCAGGCAACCGCCCGTCATCAACACCGCCATGAACGAACACGCCAGCGCATTCATATGCGTGACCGGAAGCGGCGTGGCAAGCCGGTCCCCGGCTCCGTCAAAACGACAGTAGCCGCCGAGTCCCGTATAAAGCCGGCCGATCTCGATAAAGTATTCCTGCGTCAGGATGCAGCCCTTCGGCGTGCCCGTGGTTCCCGATGTGTAGAGAAGCGCCGCTTCCTCGGCGTGGGCGACGAGCGGTCCGCCCGGGTGCTCGAGCGCCGCGTCCTCGCCGCTCTGCACGTACAGCGGCGTCGCGCCGGGGAGCGCGGCCCGTACATGAGCCGCGTGCCCTTGGTGCGTCACAGCAAGCGCCACGTCTCCATGACCCATGATGTACGTCAATTCCCGCACGCTCATCGACGCATTGAGCGGCAGGACGCTGACCCCTGCCTTGGCCAAGGCGAGAAAATAAAGGAAGAAATCCGGCCGGTTATCGAGCGCCAGGGCGACCCGGTGGCCGGGCTCGTAGCCGGCGGCTTGAAACCGCGACGCCAGCACGTCGATGCGTGCGCGGGCTTCGCCGAAGCTCCAGGTCAAGGGGCCGTCGGCATAGGCCCGGCAGGCGTCGGCAGGCACATGGAGAAAATCGCGGTTCGGACCGCCGTTCGCGGCAATCTCGAAAACCGTAGATATGGATTGACTGCTGGAATTCACCGCCATCTCCACGCGCGAGCCTACAGCAAATCCCCTTGAATGTTAGTCGGCCTGGAGCGATTTTCCGATCTCGTACGTCGGCTTCGCTTCCCGGGTCGCGTCGCCGCCACTGCAACGTTTAATATGGCAGGGGTGCTACGATCGCTCGGATATCGTCACGCCTGCCTTCACAATAGATGCGCCCCGGGGGAATGATGCCAAGTCACATGAACGGACGGATATTTCAGACGCGGGCGAATCGTGCAGCCGCTGCGATCATCGTGGCGTTCGGCCCGTGGGCCGCCTGTCTTGCGGCTGAAGCAGAGGCGGAAGACAAGCTTGCTGAGATCACCGTCACGGCCCAGCGACGCGAGCAAAACATGCAGGATGTCGGAACCTCGGTGACGGCATTCGATGCGCACGCGCTCGAACAACTCGGTTTCAAGGATGTCACGGACATCGCGGGCCAGGTGCCAGGCCTGCAGTACAACCAATACGGCGCGACCGTGACGATTTATAACCTGCGCGGCGTTTCGCAGAATGATTTCAGCGATCACCAGGAAGCGCCGATTGCCGTATACGCCGATGATGCCTACATCGGCACGACCGGGGCGCTCGCGGGATCATTGTTCGATCTGCAAAGGGTCGAAGTGCTGCGCGGTCCGCAGGGCACGTTGTTCGGGCGCAACGCCACGGGCGGCCTCATTCAATATGTGAGCAAGGCTCCGACGGACACCCCGGAGGCTTACTTGCAGGTGACCGGCGGTAATTTCGGCACCTTCGAGTCGGAAGGTGCGCTGAGCGGGCCATTGACCGAGCAGATTTCGGCGCGGCTGTCGTTCGACACCGCCAACCACAAGGGCTATATCTCGAACAGCATTGGGCACGCAATCGACGATCAAGCGCAATATGCGATGCGGCTGCAATTCAAAGTCAAGTTGTCCGATAGCGGTGAGATGCTGATCAAGCTGCATGCGCTCACCAACAGCGATGAAACAGCCGGCAATTACTCGTGGGCAGCCTCTTATCCCGACGCGACCGGCCGCGGTGTATTCGCGCCCGCGGGCACGCCGGACTTGGGCGGCTACGTGAACACGAATACCAGCCCGTTCAACCAATCGGAGGACCGCCGCGGGTTGTTCAATCGCACGGTGTGGGGTGCAAACGTGCGCGTCAATTGGAATTTCGACGCCTTCTCGCTGGCCTCCGTGACGGATTATCTCAAAATGCAGAAGCGCTACGGCGAGGATTCGGACATGTCGCCCAATCCGCTCTTCAACTACGACACCGAAGCGCACTACCAGCAGTTCTCTCAAGAGTTCCGTCTCAACGGCAAGACAGGATCCTTGCGCTGGATCGCCGGTGCCTACTATCTCAACTACAAGACCACGAACGTTGAACAGACCACCTTGCCGGATTCCATCCCGCCTGTGCCGTTTCCCTACGGCGATGGACTCGCAAATCTCAATCTTCGCACCAGTTCTCCTTCCGTATTCGGTCAACTCGAGTACAGCTTCACCGATCACTGGGTGGGGATCGCCGGTGCGCGCTACACCGTCGATCAGAAGCAGTACTTGTACAACTACAGCTGCAATGTGTGCGGTCCGCCGGCTCCCGATGCGCCGCCCGGAGGCTTTCCGTATAACCTGACCTATTCGACCGGGACCGGGTACCCCGATGCCGAAAAGACCTACCGTATGCCCATGGGCAAGGTTGAACTCGACTACAAGATCGACCAAGACGACTTGGTGTATGCCAGCGTGAATCGCGGCGATAAGGGAGGCGGATGGTCGGCGCCGAGTTCTGGCTATGTGAACGTGAATCCTGCCTATGCCTTCGTGCCCACCGTGCAGATGAACTATGACGAGGAGCGGCTGACCAGCTACGAGCTCGGCTTCAAGTCGACGTTCTGGGACGGCGCGGCGCGGCTCAACGGCGATATTTTCTACTATGACTACAAGAACTATCAGGGCTTCTTCCTCGATGTTGCCACGCAGATCGTCGAGAACATCGATGCCAAGGTGAAGGGCGCTGAGCTCGAACTCGCGGTGGTGCCGGTCCACGGCTTGCATGTGCAACTCGGGATTTCATACCTCGACACACAGGCCTTCAATGTACCCACGCCCGGCGGCGTTTTGGTCACATCGCAGCTGCCGCAGGCGCCGCCGTGGAGTGTGAATGCGGTCGCCCGCTATGAGTGGCCGGCATTGGGCGGCAAGCTTTACGTCGAATCCGATGCGAAGTGGAACAAGGCGATGTACTTGGAACTGATCAATGCGCCGGTGGATCTACAGTCGTCGTACACCGTGGCCAATGCCCGGGTCGGGTATGCCGATTCGAGCGGCCGTTGGGATGTCTCCGCGTACTGCAAGAATTTCACGGATACCCGCTACCGGATTTACAATCTCGACCTGTCGGGATTCCTCGGCATCAATCAAGGGGTTTATGGGCCACCGCGTCTGTTTGGCGCGAGCGTGGCGTACCACTGGGGTAAGTAGATGAGCGACAATCCCGCCGGCGCTTCCCACGCACCGGCAACGCTTAAAGCCGGTTCGCTGCATTGGCTGCAGGTGTCGGCCTTGGGGATTGCCATCGCCATCTCGGGGAATGTGTCGGGCTGGAACTATGGCCTCGGTGTCGGCGGTTGGGGCGGCATGTTGCTCGCCGCGCTCGCGATGGCCGTGCTTTTTCTGTGTCTGACGCAAAGCTTGGCGGAGCTGGCGGCTGCCTTGCCAAACGCCGGCGGCTTCGATGGATACGTGCGCCAGGCGCTCGGTCCCACGGCAGCGTATCTCGCCGGAATGTCGGTGGCCATTGCGCTCGCCGTGGGTGCGGGCCTCGCCATATCGTTCAGTGAAGCCTACGTCTCCGCATGGTTGGGTTTCGGCGGCTGGCCAGTCAAACTCGCATTTCTCGCCATCGTGATGGGATTGCAATTGCGCGGCGCGAGCGAAGCCGTCGGCTTGACCGTCGCCGTCGGCGTGGCGGCGCTGGTGATTCTGGTCGCGTTCTGCCTTTTCATGGCCCCGGAGTTTCAGTCGGCGCGTTTGTTCAGCGCCGTACCGGACGGCACCAGAAGTCTTCTGCCGCACGGCATTGCGGGGGCCGCCCGCTGCATACCCTTTGCGCTGTTTCTGTTTTTGGGGGTCGAGCAATCCGCGCACGCCGCCGCCGAAATGCGCGACATGCCGCGCAACATGCCCAAGGCCCTCGCGACGGCGATCGGTGTCGCCTTCGTCATCGGAATGTGCGTGCTGTTGATTGCCACCGGCGGGACCGGCGCCGACCGGCTCGCCGCCGTCGATGACCCGCTGTTTGCGGCAGTGACCGCAAATCCAGGGCGCACGGGCGCGGCATTCATGGTGCGCCTGGTCGGCGCCGGCGCTTTAGTCGCGCTCCTCGGCACCTTTTTTTCGATCGCCTACGCGAGTTCGCGGCAGTTCTACCATCTGGCACAAGCTGGATTCCTGCCGCGGGTATTCGGCAGCGTCAATACGCGTCAGGCACCCGCCGCCGCAGTATTCCTGGTCGCCGTCATCGCACTCGCCACGGCCGCATTTGCGCCCAACGATGCCATGGTCGTCTTCATCTTTTTAATCAGCGTCTCGCACTTCCTTATTCTGGCCGCCTTCCTGCGGCTGCGTCAGCAGGAGCCGGAACTCGGGCGAACCTATCGTGCGCTCGGCGGTTCGCCGATCGCGGTAGTGGCATTGTTTCTGTCGCTCGCGGTCATGGTGTCCTGCTACCAGCTCGAGGCCCGCGCGCTGCAGGTCGCGATTGCGGTGATCGCACTGCTGATGGCGCAGTTCATCTGGCTGAAGCCGGCTCGCTTGCGGGCCTCCTGAGCCGCTCACCGCTTATCGAGAGGAACACTCATGCACGTTGATCTATCGAACAAAGTCGCAATCGTCACCGGCTCCGGACAGGGGATCGGCGAAGGCATCGCCCGCGCATTCGCCAAAGCCGGCGCCAGAGTCGTGATTGCCACACGCAGCAGGGGGAATGGCCAGGCGGTGACTGATTCGATCGTCAGCGGCGGCGGTGTCGCCTGGCTCAATCAGACGGACGTCGGACGCCGCGCCGAGGTCAAGCGCGTGGTCGCAGAGACCGTGGAGCGCTTCGGGCGGCTCGACATCGTGGTGCACAATGCGGCGGTCTACCCGGTGATAGCCATCGAGCAATTGTCCGATGAAGACCTCGACCTTACGCTCTCGGTGAACCTCAAGGCAGGCTTTTGGTTCATTCAAGAATCCTTGCCGCACCTTCGCAAGCAGGGCGGTGGCCGTTTTCTGTTCACTTCATCCGTGACCGGTCCGAACGTCGCCATGCCGGGCACCGCGCATTACGCCGCCTCAAAGTGCGGCCTCAACGGCCTGATCCGCACGGCCGCGCTCGAGTATGCGCGCCAAAACATCACCGTGAACGGGGTCGAGCCGGGCTACATTCTCACCCCGGCCATGAATGCGCTGGGCGGACCGGAGGCGCTCGCTGAAATGGCGACGCAGATCCCGCTCGGCAAGCTGGGACTTCCCAGCGATATTGCGAATACCATGCTGTTTCTGGCCTCGGATGCTGCCGCGTACATCACAGGCCAGACCATCGTCGTGGACGGGGGCTCGACGCTGCCGGAGAGTCCGGTGGTGCTCGAAGCCTTCTATCAGGGTCAGTAACGGCCGCGGAGAGCCCATGCAAGCCGATTCATTGCTCGAGCGGCGCTATCGCGTGCTGGGACGCAACTCACCGCTGTTCTACGACAAGCCATTGCATCTGGTGCACGGCAACGGTGTATGGCTGTATGACGCCGACGGCCAGCGCTACCTGGATGCCTATAACAATGTGCCGCACGTCGGCCATTGCCACCCGCGTGTGGTGGCGGCCTTGAGTCGCCAGGCGTCCACTCTCAACATCCATACACGCTATCTCGACGAGACCGTGGTGGCCTACGCCGAACGGTTGACCGCGTTGTTCGACGCACAACTACCAATGGCCATGTTCTGCTGCACCGGGAGCGAGGCGAACGAGTTGGCATTGCGAATTGCGCGCGATTGCAGCGGCGGACTCGGCGTCATATCGACGGCCTGGGCCTATCACGGCAACACGGCGGCGGTAATGCAAGTGAGTTCCTTGTTCACACCCGAGGATAAGCGGGGGCCGAACGTGCGCACCGTGCCGGTCATGGATCCCTACCGCGAGCGCGCGGGCCGCAGCGATGAAGAACTCGCGACGGCCTACGCCGATGAGGTAAAACGCGCCATCGACTCGTTCAAAGCCGCGGGTATCGGTTTTGCGGGACTGCTGTTCTGCACCGCCTTTTCCAGCGAGGGATTGCCCACCGTTCCCGCCGGATTCATGGCCAAGGCGCTGGCGCACGTCCACGCGGCCGGCGGCTTCTTCATTGCCGATGAGGTGCAGGCGGGCTTCGGCCGGCTGGGCAGTCATATGTGGGGACATCAAAAGCTCGGCGTCATTCCCGACATCGTCACCCTGGGCAAGCCCATGGGCAATGGCCATCCGCTGGCCGGAGTGGTCGCGCGCCGCGATCTGGTCGAGGGATTCACGGGCCGCAACATGTACTTCAACACCTTCGGCGGCAATCCAGTGTCGGCCGCGGTGGGCATGGCGGTTCTCGACGCCATCGAGGACGAGAACCTGCTCGAGAATGCCGTCACCGTGGGCAATTTCACGCTCGAAAGGCTCTCGAAGCTTGCGGACCGGCATGAGCTGATCGGCGATGTGCGCGGCGCCGGAATGTTTTTTGCGGTGGAACTCGTCAGCGACCGCAAAGCGAAGACGCCGGCGACGGCACAGACCAAGCGGTTGGTCAACCTGATGCGCGAGCGCGGAGTGCTCATCAGCCGCATCGGAATTCACGACAATATATTGAAAATACGCCCGCCGATGACGTTCTCGAAACAGCACGCCGATCTGCTCATCGAGACGCTCGATGGGGTTTTGGCGGCGCTGTGAGCGCGAACTCGCCCGATCCGGCGGAGTTTCTCAGCGAGATGCAGGCGCTTGCGCTCATCGCCTTGCAGGACTGGGATCTTGCGGTCGCCAATCTCGCGCCGATCAAGGTGCGCGAAAATGCGGTATTCAGGATCGATCTCGCCGACGGCCGGAAGGCAGTCCTCCGCGTGCATCGCAGCGGTTATCATTCGGACGCGGAACTCGATTCGGAGTTCGTCTGGATGCGCGCGCTGCAAGCGGCCGGCATCGAAGTTCCGCGCGTGATTCGCTCGCGGCACGGCCGCGATTTCGAAGTCATTGCGTGTGCGAGCAGCAATGCACGGCAGATCGATGTATTCGAGTGGATCGAGGGGCGCCAACTCGGATCGGTCGAAAGCGGCATCGGCGGAGACGGTGCCGCCATCGCGGAGCAGTATCAGACGATCGGCGCCATCGCCGCGCGCATGCACAATCATACCGCGGACTGGCGGCCGCCGGCGGGTTTCCGACGCCACGCCTGGGACGCCGCGGGGCTGGTGGGGGAGCAACCGCTCTGGGGCCGGTTCTGGGAGCTCGCGGCACTCACGCCGGCCGAAATGAAACTGCTCACGCGCGTCCGTGCCGCAATCGCGGCCGATCTGCAGGACTTCGGCACGAAGTCCGATCGCTACGGGCTCATACACGCCGACCTCGTTCCGGAAAATCTGCTCATCGACGGCAATCGCGTTCAAGTCATCGATTTCGATGATGCCGGTTTCGGTTGGCACCTTTTCGAACTCGCGACCTCGCTCTATTTCATTGCGGGAGATGAAATATATCCGACGGCGCGCGAGGCGCTGATAAGCGGTTACCGCACCGAACGCGAGCTGCCGGACGAAGCGCTCGAGCGGCTGCCGTTGTTTCTTGCCGCACGCGGCACCACCTATCTCGGCTGGGTACACACCCGGCGGGGCACCGATACGGCGCGTGAACTGACGCCCTTTCTGGTGGAGCGTGCCTGCGCGGTTGCCGAGGAGTACCTCGCGGCGCGCTAGTGCGCCGCGAGTCAACGATTGATAACGAGGACCCCTGCCATGTCGCACTACTCTTTGATGATCGGCGGCAAGCCCGCCGCCACCACCACCACGTTCAACGTGTTGAACCCCGCTGACGAGACCGTCGTCGCCGCCTGTCCCGAGGGTACGACCGCCTTGGTGGATGAGGCGGTAGCGAGCGCGCGACGCGCATTTCCCGGGTGGACCGCATTGCCCGATTCCGAGCGCGCCGCCAAACTGCTGGCGGTTGCCGATCTGGTTGAAAAGCATCATCAGGAACTGTCCGAACTCATTACGCGCGAGCAGGGCAAAACCCAGAGCGGCCCCGGCGCCAATCTGGAAGTCGGCGGCGCCGTGGCATGGACCCGCGTCACGGCCGGCCTGTCCATTTCCGAGGAGACGATTCAGGACGACAAGAGCGGCAAGATTGTCCTGCACCGCAAGCCCGTCGGTGTCGTGGCGTCGATCACCCCGTGGAACTGGCCGATGCTGATCGCCGTCTGGCACATCATGCCTGCCATTCGCGTCGGCTGTACCGTGGTCATAAAGCCGTCGCCGTTCACGCCGCTCTCGACGCTGCGTCTCGTGGAGCTCATGAATCAGATCCTGCCGCCGGGAGTCGTCAACAGCGTGACGGGCGGGGCCGAAGTCGGCAACCATCTCACCAACCACTCGGGCATCGACAAGATCGTGTTCACAGGATCGGTCGCGACCGGCAGGAAGGTGATGGGCAATGCGGCCCAGAAACTGAAGCGCGTCACGCTCGAACTCGGAGGCAATGACGCCGGCATCATTCTGCCGGGCACGAACATCGAACCGCTCCTGGAAAAGCTGTTTTGGGGCTGCTTCATCAACGCCGGGCAGACTTGCGCGGCGTTGAAGCGCCTCTATGTCCACCAGGATCAATACGACGAGATCGTCAAGCAATTCACGGACTACATCGTGAAGATTCCCGTCGGCAACGGACTCGATCCCAAGAATCTCATCGGGCCGGTATCGAACAAGATGCAGCTCGACAAGGTTGCCGGCTACGTGGATGACGCCCGCGCCGCCGGCGCGACCGTCGTGACGGGCGGGGTGCGGCCAAAGGCGCCGGGGTTCTTCTATCCGCTGACGGTCATCGCCAACGCGGCCGACGATATGCGCGTCGTCAGGGAAGAGCAGTTCGGCCCCGTCATTCCCATTGTCAAGTACAAAACGGTGGAAGAGGCCATCACACGCGCCAACTCGCTCGATGTGGGGCTCGGCGGCTCGGTGTGGGGAAACGACCCTCAGGAGGCGGCGAAGTACGCGAGCCGGCTCGAGTGCGGCACCGCATGGGTGAACCAACACGGTACACTGCATCCCATGGCGCCCTTTGGAGGAGTGAAATGCTCTGGGATCGGGGTGGAGTTCAACATCGACGGCCTGAAAGAGTACACCACCGTCCAAGTGGTCAACGTCGCACTCTGAGAATGCATCGATGAGCGACTATCGGAGCAGCGCAGCGGCAATTCGCGCATTAGTGCGCGACGATGCGGTGCATCGGGATGTTTACTTGAGCCCGGCGCTGTTTGATCTCGAAATGGAGCGCCTGTGGCGCTCGGCATGGGTCTACATTGGGCACGATTCCCAGGTGCCGAATGCGGGTGATTTCCTGTCGGTCAATATCGCCCGCCAGCCATTGTTGCTGCTGCGCGGCTCGGACGGCGTCCTGCGCGTCCTGCTCAACCGCTGCGCGCACAAGGGCTCCAGGCTCGTCGGCGCCAGTTCGGGCAACTGCGGCAGGCTGCTGCGATGTTCGTATCACGGATGGACCTATACTTTGGACGGCACGTTGCGCACAGTGCCCATCAAAAGCGGTTATGCGGACACGCGCTTCGCCGAATCGGAGGCGGCAAAGGGATTGACGAACATCGAACACGTCGCCAATTACCGCGGCTTCGTATTCATTCGCCTGAGCC
>DATLVV010000589.1:0-3254 GCA_035577165.1 Steroidobacteraceae bacterium
CCGTGCTGGCGGAAGGGGACGATCAGAACGATCCGATCGCCGACGCGGCGCGCGCCATCCTGGACGGGCACATCGTGCTGTCGCGGCGGCTGGCGGAGAACGGATTGTATCCGGCCGTCGACGTGGAAGCCTCCATCAGCCGCGCCATGCACCAGATCGCGACCCGCGAACAGCTCGATCTCGCCAATCGCTTCAAGCAGGTGTATTCAACCTATCAACAGAACCGCGACCTGATCACCGTCGGCGCCTATCGCCGCGGCGCCGATCCGCGGGTGGATCTGGCGGTGGAGCAATGGCCCAAAATGATCGAATTCCTGCGCCAGGACATGTACGAACCGGTGGGAATCGAGCGCAGCTACGCGGACCTTCGGCAACTCGTGACGCAGTTCTCGGCGCCGGCCCCGGCAATGGGCCGATAGTCAATCCCCGCCCATGACCAAATCCAAGCGCTTCGAACCGATCCAGGAAATCGCCGCGACTTCGGCCAAGGATCTGAGCCGTGCCATGGCAGAGGCCGCCCGCAAGGTGGCCGACCTCGAGCGCCAGCTGCAACAGCTGCAATCCTACCGCGACGATTACGTGCGCAATTCCGCGCCGGGTTCGGTGGTGGTCGACGCGGTCAAACTGCAGAATTATCGAACCTTTCTCGATCGTCTGGGGGAGGCGCTGCGCCAGCAATCGAAGTCGCTGGAGATCGCCAGGGCCGAATACGAAAAGCGGCGTGCGGCGTGGAGCGAAAAGCGCATCGAGGCAGAATCGCTCGGACGCGCCGTGGACCGCTTCCGCAAGGAAGAACAGCACGCCGCCGACCGGCGCGAGCAGCGCGAGGGCGATGATGCGGCGCTGCGCACATTGATGGCGTCGCGAATCGAAGTGGGCAACCACTGACGGATGCCGGATGGCCGCCGGGCCATGCGCGCCTTTACGGTTTGGGTTTATCGCGGCGGTTTTGCGCTAGATAAATTTCGGCGATCCCATCGGCAATCTGCTCCGGCTTCGCGTCGTCGAGATTCGTCAGCACCACCACCGTCAGCCGGTCGTCCACGTAGCGCGAAATCTGAGTTTCGAAACCCTGCCACTGACCTTCGTGCTCCACCACGTGATGACCCTTCTTGTCGCCGATGAACCAACCGTAGCCGTAGTGTCCGGAATTGGGCTTGCCATCGTGCAATGCCGCCACCGTCCACATCTGCTGCAGACTCGAGCTTTTCAGGAGCTTTTCGCCGTACAGCGCCGCGTCCCACTTGGCGAGATCCAGAACCGAAAAATACAGGCTGCCGTCAGCGGTCGTATTCAGCACCGGCGAGACCCATTCCTGGTTCTTCAGGCGGCCGTCGACCCAGCGGTAGCCGGCGGAGCGGTTGGGAATGATGTCCTCTTCGCTGATGATGCGGGTGGTCGACATGCCCAGCGGCTTGAATACCCTCTGTTGCAGGAAGTCGCCGTAGAATTCGCCGGTCACCCGGTGGATGAGAATTCCAAGGGTGAGATAGCCGAGATTGCTGTAGCTCCAATCCGTGCCGGGCGGATATGCCGGAGGTATGGCGCCGACGATCTTGAGAAGCTGGTCTTCGCTGTAGTCCTTGCGCAGATCGAAATCCTTCGGATAGTCCGTGAAGCCGGCCGTGTGGCTCAGGAGCTCGCGGATCGTCACCTTTTGCCACCAGGCGGGCCCTTGCGGAAAGTACTGGCTGAGGGGATCTTCCAATCTCACCCTGCCGGCTTCGACCAGCATCATCACGGCGGTGGCGGTGAATTGCTTGCCGACCGAACCCGATTGAAAAATCGTTTCAGGTCTGACCGACACCTGCAGCTCGACGTTCGCCAGACCGTAGCCTTCGGCCCGAATCGGTTGTCCGTCACGGGACACCAGCAAGGCCAAACCCGGAACATGCTGTTTCTCCATCTCGGCGCGCACGAATCGGGTCACTTCATCCGCAGGCTGATCCGCCGCGGCGAACTGCGCCGCAAGCACCGCGTAAGAGCAGGCAATCATGAACTTGAGGTATTTCAACGCAAGGCCCCTGTCGCTTCTTAAAGTGAAGCGTAGCGCATAAGGCCGGACCCGGGCGTGTATATTGCGGTGAATGACGAGTATCTGGGTCGACGCGGACGCCTGTCCGAATGTCATCAAGGAAATTCTGTTCCGTGCCGCGGAGCGCACCGGAGTGCCGATTACGTTGGTGGCCAACCAGCCGCTACAGGTCCCGCGCCTGCCGAGTCTGCGTGCCATCCAGGTACCTTCCGGTTTCGACGTGGCCGACGGAGAAATCGTGAAGCGGCTGGCGGCAGGGGATCTGGTCATCACGGCCGACATTCCTCTGGCCGCCGAGGTCATCGCCAGAGGCGGCGAAGCGCTCAACCCGCGCGGCGAGCGCTACTCGCCCGACACGATTCGAGGAGTTCTCGCCATGCGCGACTTCATGGACACCATGCGCTCGAGCGGCAATGTCGGCGGCGGTCCGCCGCCGCTCACGCAGGCGAATCGCAACGCCTTCGCGGGACATTTGGATTCCTGGCTGGCGCGCCGAACGAGCAGGTAAGTGGACGCATCGCCGAACTGGGTCACCGTTCCATACACCGAGCTGGCGCAGGAATTGCTGCACGCCGTGGTCGAGTCCTACGTGCTGCGTGAGGGCACCGACTATGGGGAAAGGGAATTCTCGCTGCAGGAAAAAGTCGCGCACGTGATCGGCCAACTCAAACGCGGCGAGGCTCGGATCGTCTTCGATCCCGACACCGAATCCGTCAGCATCATCAGGAGCTAGCCGCTGCCGGATCCCCGCGCGCAGTGCGTCAGGGCATCCTGCAATCCTATCCGGGCAATGGTCCCCGCGTGATAGTCGGTCAACCAAATCGCCCCATGTCCGATCGCCAGTGAATCTCCACCGGGCCCGCTCCAACGGCAGCGCAGCGTCGTCGTTTCGGGGTCAACCGCCGAGAGCGGCATTTTGGGCATGGTGGTCCACACCATGCCGCCGCCGAAGCCGATGTCGCCGCCATGGCCGGGAGTGTCGAGCGCAATGGTCGTCACCCGCAGCGAGGCCGTATCGATGCGGCTCAGTGTCCCGTCGCCCTGATTGAGCGTCCAGATCGCGCCGGCTGCAGCCGTCAGGAATCGTGGATGAGGACCCGTTCGCACGGAGCTGCGGATCGCACCCTGGGAAGCGTCGACGCGGGTGAGCTCGGAGCCTTCTTGCCGGGTCACCCACACGTCGCCGTCGCTGAAATAGGGATTGTATGAACCTGCGGGC
>DATLVV010000590.1:0-5904 GCA_035577165.1 Steroidobacteraceae bacterium
GGCCAGGTGCTTGGTCAGCAATGTCTTCGGTCTGGTCAACAGAGCGGCGCGAATCGCCTCCCGACCTTGAATCACCTTATCCGGTGCCATGGGCCGGGCAAATGAGCCGTTCTCGGCAAAGAAGTCCGCTGCCGCGCTCATGTCGCCCAGGTCGAGGGCCCGCGAATAGGCATAGATGAGGCGTTCACAGGCACGTTCAATCTCAATACGTTCGGCGGCGCTGGGTGTTTGGCTCATGTCGGGCTCCACTACAGGTTATCAAAGGTCTCCGGCGCCAATGCTGGGCGGCCGAGGATCAAGTCGCTGGCTTTCTCGGCGATCATGACGACAGCTGCATTGGTGTTGCCGCCGATGATGGATGGGAACACGGAGGCGTCTGCGATGCGCAGGTTATCCAGACCAACGACCCGCAGCGCGGGGTCCACCACGGCGGCGGCATCGTTGCCCATGCGGCAGGTACTGACCGGATGATGGACGGTGTAGGCCTCGGCGCGGATATAGGCGGCCAGGTCCGCATCGCTGACGGCGACGCTTCCGGGAGAGGTTTCTTGGGCACGGTACTTCGCGAAGGCGGTGGATGCGAAGATCCGGCGGGCCAGGCGAATGCCGCTGATCAGCGGCGGCAGGTCCTCAGGCGCGGACAGCAGATTCGGATCGATCAGCGGCGCGTCGAATGGGTCGGGACTGGCCAGCGTGAGGCGCCCCCGACTGCGTGGATACAGTCCGACGGGGCTGATCGCAAATCCATGGCCCACGGGATACGGGAACGACGGACCGGGTCGTTTGGCGGGCTGGAAGACGAGTTGTACATCGGGCCGGTCGAGTCCCGGTATGGACTTCACGAACGCCGCGGATTCGAACACGTTGTTGGCGAATGGGCCGCGACGGAACAAGAGATATTCGGCGACGTTCCACAGACTGCGCGGCATCGCGCGCAGCGATACGCCGTAGGACGTTGGATTCTGCATGCGCATGTGTACCGGGCTTGCAAGGTGATCGTGAAGATTGCGCCCCACGCCCTTAAGATCGTGGCGCACCGCAATGCCGAGAGCCGCGAGATGTTCGCCATCGCCAATTCCGGAAAGCATCAACAATTGCGGCGACTGGATTGCGCCCGCGGCGAGTACGATTTCCCGACGCGCCTTCACGGTGAGATTGCCCCCTACGGAACGGGCCTCGACCGCGGCTGCGCGCCGACCTTGCAGAACGATGCGGGTGGCGCGGGTGTCGGTCAGCACCGTGAGGTTTGGCCGTCCGAGCGCCGGCCTCAGCAGGGCGCTGGCCGTTGTTTCGCGCGCGCCTCCCCGGATCGAGAGCTGCCGCAATCCCATGCCCTCGCTATCCGCGCCGTTCAAGTCATCGCGGTGGGAGTAGCCGAGGCTGGCGAGCGCGTCAAAGAAAGAAAAATTGAGGGGATTGGGGTCGGTGACACTGCGAACGTTCATCGGGCCACCGCGGCCGTGGTATACGCTGGGGGCGAAATTCTCGTTGTGCTCGCTCTTGCGGAAATAGGGCAAGACCTCCCGGTAGCTCCAGCCGGTCGCTCCGGCGGCAGCCCACGCATCGTAGTCGCGGGGATTTCCGCGGAAATAAACCATGCCGTTGATGAGTGCCGAGCCGCCAAGGCCGCGCCCCCGCGGCACCGATATGCGGCGACCGTTGAGCTGCGGCTGGGGCACGGACTGAAAGCGCCAGTTCAACGAGGCTGAGCGCTGCGCCATCACGATGGTGCCCGGGACGTTGATGAACATGCTTTTGCCGGAACCGCCGGCTTCGAGCAGACACACCGTGCTTCCGGATTCTTCCGACAGTCGGGCCGCCAGCGCACAGCCGGCAGTGCCACCGCCCACCACCACGTAGTCGAATTCCTGTACCACACCTGCCATTCAATCGATGATACAGGGCGGCGGCGCGTTTTGAGCTGTGAGAGGATGGCGGACATGACAATAGGGGGGCCCTCATGAGCCGGTACCTGGGCAAGCTGGAAGTCAAAAGCGTCCGCGAAGGCGAGGGATTGATACCCATGCAGTTCGCCGTGCCGGGCGTGACGGGCGAAGACCTGTCGGCGTTAAGGGCCTGGTACTGGAGCGATGAACTCTCGGTGGATCCCCAGGCTGCGATCTTCCGCATCGAGGTACGCAGCTATCTGCTGAACGTCGATGGCCTCAATGTGCTGGTCGACACATGTTGCGGTAATGACAAGGAGCGCAGCG
Source organism: Steroidobacteraceae bacterium (assembly GCA_035577165.1). GTDB lineage: Bacteria > Pseudomonadota > Gammaproteobacteria > Steroidobacterales > Steroidobacteraceae > Bog-1198. The sequence continues at coordinate 2,214 of DATLVV010000590.1, forward strand.
TTCCTTGGGCGCATCGACTACAGACACAATGGCTGCAAAACCTCGCCGGTGCAGGCTGCAATCCGGCCGATATTCACCTCGTGCTGTGCACGCACCTGCACGCGGACCATGTCGGATGGAATACTCGTCTGGAGGATGGGCGCTGGGTCCCGACGTTTCCGAACGCCCGATACGTGTTCAGCCGCAAGGATTTTGAATTTTTTGGCCGGCAAACGCACGAAGCACACAATCGAGAGGCCTATGCCGACTCGGTGCTGCCGGTGGTCGAGGCCGGACTTGCCGATATCGTGGACAGCAGCGCCTGCGTGCATCGTGAGATCGAGGATGGCATCTGGCTCGAGGACGCGGCCGGCCACTCGCCCGGCAGCGTCGTCGTCAACGCCCAACGCGGCGGAGCCCGCGCGGTGTTCATGGGCGACATTGTTCACCATCCGATCCAGCTCGTGCGGCCGGATATTCCGTTCTTCGCCGACGAGAATCCCCCGGAAGCCTGCGCTACGAGACAACGCCTGCTGGCGCAGAGCGCCGACAACGACGCTGTGCTCTATCCTGCGCATTTTCCCGATCCGCCCGCCGGCCGAGTGCGTCGCGCGAACCGGTATTTCTCATACGGCTTTCTGTGACAATGGGAATGTCGACACATGGAAAGCTGGCGCGCCGGATCACCGCGGCTGAAGCGGCGGGCCTGGTTAAATCCGGAGACTGGGTGGACTACGGCGCCGTACTTGCTCAACCCGACGTCTTCGATCGCGCCCTGGCTGCCCGCAAGTCGGAACTGCGAGATGTAAAAATCCGCGCATGCCTCAGCACACGTCCGCGCGCAGTGCTCGAGGTCGACCCACAGCGCGAGCATTTTCAGTGGTACAACTGGCATTTCGGTGGCTACGACCGCAGGAAACACGACGCGGGTCTTTGCCACTACATTCCGTGCAACCTCGGCGAAATCTCGGATTATTACCGTCGATTCATCGACCCCCCCGACGTCCTCACCCTGAAGGTCCGTGAAGTGGACGCGAATGGATTTTTCAATCTGAGCGTTACCAACCTCTGGCACCGCGCCATCGCCTCGCGCGCGAAGATCGTGGTGGTGGAAGTCAGCGAAGGTCTGCCGTATTTGTATGGAGTTGACAACGGTCTGCACATCAGCGAGGTCGACTATGTGATCGAAGGCGATCCCGGCCTGCCGCCGGAATTGCCGAATCCACCCCCCTGCGATGCCGATCGGGCCGTTGCGAAGCTGATCGCCGCCGAGGTTGAAGACGGTGCCTGCCTGCAGGTCGGCATCGGTGCCATGCCGAATGCTGTCTGCTCGCTGCTGCTCGAGAGCGGGGTCCGTAACCTAGGTATCCATACCGAGATGCTGACCGATGGGCTGATCGATCTCTACAAAGGCGGCTCCATCAGCGGAGCGTTCAAGGCGTTGGATCCCGGCAAGATTGTGTTCAGCTTCGCGTTGGGGTCGCAAGAGCATTATCGCAGCGTCGACCACAATCCGGATTTCCTATGCTGTCCGGTCGAATACACGAATCTGCCGCACAATATCATGCAGAACAATCGGGTCACGGCAATCAACAATACGACTCAAATGGATTTGCAGGGTCAAGCCGCTTCCGAATCGTGCGGCCATCGCCACATCAGCGGCACCGGCGGACAGCTGCAATTCGTCCGAGGTTCGTACGCATCGACGGGCGGCAAGTCCTTCATGTGTCTGTCCTCAACCTATGAAAGACGCGGCATTCGCAAGAGCCGCATCGCGCTGGAACTCACGCCGGGCAATGTGGTGACGACGCCGCGATCGGACATGATGTACGTCGTCACGGAATTCGGCATGGTCAACTTGAAAGGCAAGTCTGTTCCGGAACGGGCGAAGGCCATGATCTCGATTGCACATCCGGATTTTCGCGACGGGCTCGAGCGCGAGGCCCGTGAGCACGGGTTGATTCCGAGGCGCCTCGCGTAATCCTGGAACCCGGCAAGAAGGCCGGCACCGTGGTCAAAATGACTCGCGATGCCGACCCGCTAGCCCTTACTTGCGCTCTATCACCACTTCGAGGTACTCGCTCGGCAGCACCAGAGTCTGGTCGCCCGAGCGGTTGCGCCGCTGCATGAGCGCCAGCAGTTCCTGGGAAAGCGCCGACTGCTTATCGGCCGCCAGCGCGCCGAAAGTCTTGTTTATCGGGCCGTAGTACGCCCTGAATACCTCGAGCCAATGTGCCGGCGAGCGGTAGCGGAAGGCGAACTCGCGCTCGGTCGAGCGGATCTGCACCGCGGTGCCGTCGAACAGCTCTTCGAGCCTGGCCTTCGTGCCCCAGGCAGACGGCGGCTGAAGTCCCGGCGCCGGCGGCACATACTTGCCGATGATCTTGAACAATTGCCCGATAAAGCTCTCGGGCGTCCAGTTCGCCAACCCGATTTGTCCGCCGGATTTGCAGACGCGCGCGAGTTCGCCCGCCGCCGCCGTCTGATTCGGCGCAAACATGACGCCGAACGTGGAGATCACCACATCAAACGAGCCATCGGGAAATGGCAGGTTTTCGGCGTCGGCCTCCTGGAACAGAATTGCGTGACCTTCCGCCTGAGCGCGCGCCCGCCCGGCTTCGAGCAACGATGGCACGTAGTCGGTGGAGGTTACCTCGCACCACCGACGCGCCGCGGCCAGTGTGGCGTTGCCATTGCCGGCGGCGACATCGAGCACACGCTCCCCGGCGCGCAGATCGAGCGCCTCGCATAGATTTTCACCGACGATCTGCAAAGTGGTTCCCACCACGGCATAGTTGCCCGTGGACCAGGCAGCCTGTTGACGTGCCTTGACAGCGGCAAGATCAATCGTGGGCAATACAGCGGAATTGACTGCGGACATGTTCGTACTCCTAAGCTAGTTCGTAGACACTAAGACCCGAACCGCCCATTTCCTTGGGAAGGTCTTTCATCTTCGGCAACCCGTCCTTGAGGTGCAGCTTCGATTCTTGATAGTGGACATGGACGCCGGGGCTGAACGGAAAGTCCGGTATGGCCGCTGCGTACACGTCGACGAGCCCCATGCCCGGGTGCTCCGTAAACACGTGGCCACCGCAGTTCTTGCACCATTTGCGATAGCTGTGCACCGTTTTGTTGAAAGTGCCGATATGGTTGGCCCCCTGGGTGATTTGCAGCGCCTCGGGATTCCACAGGGTGAACGCGTTGACGGGTCCGGCAGACCAGCGTCGGCACGATTCACAATGGCAGTACCCCATGCCGGCGGGTTCACCGCTGACCGTGAATTCGACGGCGCCGCAAAAGCAGCTCCCCTGATATATGTTCTTGGTCGTCATAAATTTCACCTTAACGCAAAGAGGCGGAACGCAACGGCAGCGGCGTCCGGGTCTTTGCGCTGTAGATTTGGGACAGCGCGGGCTGATCGACGGTAGTCACCGCTTCCGCGATCGCGGTGCGGACACAGTCATAGTTGTTCGCCTGGGCGGCGAAGCCGGTGGCCCAATAGGGCGAGCACACAGTCTCGGCAGCTGCCTTGATGCGGCGATAGAGCACGGCAGCTCCTTGAGGGTGAGTAACATCAAGATCGCTGAATTTGACCTTCACTTGAAGGGCTTCGAAATCTTCCGCCTCGGCCGCGGGCGGTGCGGCGAAGCTCGAGGCCATGACGCAGCAGAGCACAGCTGCACTCAAGCGGCGTAAGCCTGTGGCATGGATG
>DATLVV010000591.1:0-6504 GCA_035577165.1 Steroidobacteraceae bacterium
CGCCGCCGAATGGCGGGGATGGTCGCCTGCGAAGAAGGCTGCGGCGGATCCTGCTTCAGAATCGCTTGCAACAGCTCGGCGCTCGAGCCTCGATCGACTGCAATGGGATGCGCGCCGGTCAGCAGCACGTACAACACCAATCCGAGGGCATACACATCCGTGACCGTGGTGATCGGCTGCCCCAGCAACTGTTCCGGCGCCGCGTATTGAGGAGTGAGTGCGGTGGCATTCGACTGGGTCAGGGCCGCGGAGCCTGCGCCCTCCTGCAGAAGTTTGGCGATGCCGAAATCCAACAGCTTCACCGCGCCGCCGCGGGTGACGATGATGTTGGCGGGTTTGATGTCCCGATGAACGATCAGGTGGCTGTGCGCGTGCGCCACCGCGGCAAGTACATCGATGAACAGCTTGACGCGCGCCTCCAAACCGAGCCCGTGTCGATCGCAGTAGGCGTCGATCGGCTCGCCTTCAACGTGTTCGAGAACCAGATAGGGCTGCGTCGCGTCGAGCACCCCCGCGTCGATGAGCCGTGCGATGTTTGGATGATCCAGCCGGCCGAGAATGTCTCCCTCGATCCGAAATCGCTGTTCTCCCGCCCTGCCGATCCACGCGGCATGCACGAATTTGATCGCGACCGTGCCTTCGTAGCGGCCGTCGGCGCGATGGGCCCGCCACACGCTGCCCATGCCCCCGCGGCCGATTTCTGAATCGATGAGATAGGGGCCGACATGCCGTCCGATGAAGGTCGCTGCGCTGAATTCGGCGGCTCCGGCAGCTGCCGATCCTTCGAGGAATTGTTGGAACTCGCGGCTGCCGCGCGCCGCCAATGCGTCGGATACCCAGGCGGCCATTTCGGGGTCGCGTTGTGCGAGAGCCGCCAGCCAGTGGGCGCGGGCCGGTTCCTCCTGATCAAGGGCTTGATCAAGGTGCTTGCTGAGGGATTCCCAGCGCTCGTTGAAGACCCCGCTCATGCCCCTCCCCCGCCGTGGACCCGTAGTCTAGCCAATGCATGCGAGTGAGTCTCCGGGCAGCGGGTCGGCGTCGATTCGATCGATGTCCATCAAGGCCTGTCCCATCTGGATTCGGCCGCCCTCTTGAATGGCATCGCTCAAGCGTGCGCCTCGGGGCGCAAGAACGACAATGGTCGAGCCGTGCTCGAACCAACCCATCTCCTCGCCCCGGGCGAGGCGCGCATCGCAGGGGATGATATTGGGTCCGCGGTAGCGCAGATGCAGCAGCACGTCCAGAAACTTGAGACGCAGACTCGCCACCAAGATCGCGGCCACGGGCACGAGGGTGATCACCGCACCCGACTTCAAACGGCAGCGAATGACCGCCCTTTCGTTCTTGCAGAACAGTCGCTCCACGCGCTTGAGCGCGATCGGATTCACGTTCCAGGTGTCCCCGGAGATGTAGTTCACCTGCTCCACCCGGCAGTCGGCGGGAGCGTGAAAGCGGTGATACATGCTCGAAGTCAGCCGCAGCGTCGCGTACTGGCCGCCCTGGTAGTGGCGCGCCAGCCCCGCGTCGCCCAACAGATCCGCGAGCGGGTACGGAAACCCTTTGGCCTGCAACACCGTTCCTTGGGCCACCCTGCCGCAGGCGCCGATCAGTGCGTCGCAGGGACTGACCAGCAGCCCGGGGCGCGGATCAATGGGACGCGCACCCACCTTGAGTTCCCGGATAAAGCAGGCGTGGACGCTCTTGAACCGGGTCTGCTTCGCTTCGCTCAAATCCAGATCCGAGAACAACCGCCACAAGGCAATGCAGGGGCCGCACACCCAGGGCCGTTCGATCCGGCTCAGCCACCCCATGAACCGCGTCGCCAGCTCTCGCGGAATGCGATTGGTGAGCAGAAAGTTGATGTCTTCCTGCTGGACGAGGCGGGCGATCAGGGACTTTGCAGTCATCTCAGTGTCATTCGTCTGCAATACAGTGCGCCGCCTATGGACACGCGAGGGAAGCCGCGATTAGCAAGCTCATTTTGTACGCATTGGCCGGGTTGGCGTTCTTGATACTGGTGCGCAAATTGCAGATGCGGCTGCAGCTCTCGCAGGCCAAACACCGTTCGCTGTCGGGGCATTCGCGCATGGCGCGGCGCTTTGCCTCGCTGGTGCCGTTTTATGAATACGGCGAGTCCCAATTCTTCGACACCGACCGGGCGCCCGGCAACGTCGCTGCGACGCGGCGCGCCGGCTTCATGCGCCTCGCCGCGATCTTCGAGCAACGCTTCAAGAAAACGGCGGCGCTGACCGGCGAAATCTCCGCCAGTGTATCCGACCTGCAATTCACGTCCCGCTACCGCGTGCCCTTTCAGTTCAGCGGCCTGGTGCGGCAGTACTTCAGGACCGGCTCCTTTGCCGAGTCCTCGTCCGGGGTGACGGTCACCGATCTGGACGGCAATGGCTCGTACGATCTGACCGGATCCTACGGCGTCAATGTCTTCGGCTACGACTTCTACAAGGAGTGCATCGAGCGCGGCGCAGAAAGAGTCGGCGGGCTGGGTCCCGTTTTGGGCGCCTACCATCCTGTGACCGCCTACAATATACGGCGCCTGCTGCAGATTTCCGGCCTCGAGGAGGTCTCCTTTCACATGTCGGGCACCGAGGCCGTCATGCAGGCCGTGCGGCTCGCGCGCTATCACACCCGGCGCACTCACTTGGTCCGCTTCTGCGGCGCCTACCACGGCTGGTGGGGCGACGTTCAGCCCGGCGTCGGCAATCCACTCGCCGCCCGGGAGACCTATACCCTGAAGGACCTGGATGAGGCGAGCCTGCGCTTGCTGCGCAGCCGCCGCGACATCGCTTGCGTCCTGGTCAATCCACTGCAGGCATTGCATCCGAACGTCAGCGCGCCGGGCGACTCGACCTTGATCGACAGCGGCCGCACGGCGGCCTTCGATCGCGGCGCCTATGCCGATTGGCTCAAGAGATTGCGCGAAGTGTGCAGCGCGCGGGGCATCGTGCTGATCTTCGACGAGGTCTTTGTCGGATTCCGGCTCGCCCCGGGCGGCGCGCAGGAATACTTCGGCGTGCGCGCCGACATGGTCACCTACGGCAAGACGGTCGCGGGCGGGCTTCCCGTGGGAGTGCTCTGCGGCCTGCACCGGTACATGCGCCGTTTCCGCGAGGACCGGCCGGCCGATATCTGCTTCGCCCGCGGAACATTCAATTCGCATCCCTACGTCATGGGTTCCATGTGCGAATTTTTGCAGCGGCTGGATACCGATCCGGTGCGCAGTCTCTACCAAGATCTCGACGAAATCTGGAACGCCAGGGCTCGCGCTCTGAATGAACGGTTGGCTGCGGAGCAGCTGCCGGTGAGGGTGGCAAATCTGTCGACGATATGGACCATCTATTACCTGGGCGCCTCGCGCTACAACTGGATGTTTCAATATTATTTGCGCGCCGCGGGACTCGCCCTCAGCTGGGTGGGCACCGGGCGCCTCATCTTCAGCCTGAACTACACGGACACGGACTATGCCGCCGTGGCCGAGCGGATTCTGTCCGCCGCCAAAGACATGCACCGGGACGGCTGGTGGTGGTCCAATGCAGAACTCACCAATAAGTCCATCAGGCACCGCGTGTTCAAGGAAATGCTTCAGGCGCGGTGGGCTTCGACGTCGCCCATGGGGTCGATCAGCTCGCCGCGCATCAAGTAAAGGGGCGACTTCCAATAAGTCTTCACGTCGTTGAACGGGTCGGTGACGATTTTGGTCAGCCACACGAGTCCGGTCTGCACGTCCTTCAGAAAGAACAAGTGCACGGTGCGGAACAACAGTGCACCGACGCCGACGACGAGCCAAATCTCGCCAATGCGGCGCACAAATTCCGCGGCACCGGTGGGCGGCGGAAACAGGCCGAAAACCGTCGGATCCAGCCACAGCAGCGCGGGCGACATCGCCCAGATGGCATGCAGGATCACCTTGCGCCGCAGGTTGTATCCCACCTTGATGTCCTCCTTGTATTCGTGGCTCGCCCGATTCACCTCGTCGTAACCTTTCGGTTCGAAGAAGAAGTGACCGGATTGCCGGCTGACCATGGACACCAACCAGCCGATCAGCGCGGACCGCGCCGGATCGGCGAATGCAGTCACGTAAGCCACGATGAAGCTGACCGCGCTCAACAAATGCAGGGACTGGTTGATGCGGCTGTGGTGATAGTAACGATGATCGTCCCACCGCTGTGTCCGCAGTTCCGCCCAAAAGCTTTGCATGGTGATTCCTCTATATTTGCAATTGAAAGCCGGCCATGAAGCAAATATAGGATTTTCGTTACATGCCTATTACAGGCGCCCTGCCGCGAGGGGCAATCGCGGCCCACGTCACAGATTGCAGGAAATCCAACCGCGCGCCATTCATCGTATCGTCATCCCGGGATGCCAATGTGATCGCGCATGAGGATCATGATCGTTACCGACGCGTGGTATCCGCAGACCAACGGTGTGGTCAGTACGCTGGCGCAGACCGCGGCTTGGTTGGGCCGTTTTGGTCACGAAGTGCGGATCATCAATCCTCGCGATTTCCGCAACGTCGCCTGCCCGACCTACCCGGAAATCCGCCTGTCGATTCTTCCCTACCGCAGACTGCAACGCAGCATACTTGCCTACTCTCCGCAGGCCCTGCACATCGCGACCGAGGGGCCGCTCGGCCTCTCCGCGCGACGCTTCTGTCTACGCCATGGCATGCGATTTACCACCTCCTATCACACGCAGTTCCCGCAGTATCTGCGCGCGCGCTTCCCGCTGCCGCTGAGCGTCTCCTATCGGGCGCTGCGCTGGTTCCATGGCGCGGCGGAGCGCTGCATGGTGAGCACCGCCTCGGTGCGCAGCGATCTCGAAACCCATGGGTTCAAGAACCTCGCGGCTTGGCGCCGCGGCGTCGACACCGAGATATTCAAGCCTCACCCGAAAGGTTTTCTCGCGCTGCCGCGCCCGATCGCCGCCTATGTCGGCCGAATCGCCGTCGAAAAGAATATCGAGGCATTCCTGAAAATGGACTGGGCCGGCACCAAGATCGTGATCGGCGACGGCCCCGAACGACCGCGGCTCGAGAAGCAGTTTCCGGACGCGGTATATCTGGGCTATCGATTCGGCGAGGATCTCGCGACGCACCTGGCGGCGGCCGACGTCATGGTGTTTCCGAGCCGGACCGACACCTTCGGCCTCGTCAATCTCGAGGCCATGGCCTGCGGTGTGCCGGTCGCCGCCTATCCGGTCACCGGTCCGATCGACGTCGTCGAGGACGGGGTGACCGGCGCATTGGATCTCGATCTCGCCGCGGCTGCGCGCCGTGCACTCAACGTGGACCCCGGGGTCTGCCGGGAGCGCGCCCTGAAATCGGGATGGGATGTTTGCAGCCGGGAATTCGAGGGCAATCTGGAGCGCTGCGACAGCCTGCCTCAGCCGAAGTTGATCTTGGCCTCGAGATTGGTGCGCGAATCGGCGCTCGACAGCGCCTCTTCGAGTTCGATACGCCCCTCGCGCACGAGATTGTAGAGCGCGCTGTCGAAACTCAGCATGCCGCGCTCCGTGCCGGTGCGGATCGCCTCCTTCACGCCGATGACATCGCCCTTCTTGATGAGCTCCGAGATGTGCGGGGTGTTCACCATGACCTCGGAGGCCGCGACCCGCAGGCCGCTTTTCGCCGGAACCAGGCGCTGCGAAAGAATGGCGCGCAGATACTGCGAGAGATCCAGAAATATCTGATTGTGCTGGTCGCGCGGAAACATGTTGATGATGCGATCGAGCGTTTCGGCGCAATTATTGGCATGCAGCGTGGCAATGCACAGATGTCCCGTGCCGGCGAGCGCGATGGCCGCCTCCATGGTTTCACGATCGCGAATTTCGCCGACCAATATCACATCGGGCGCGGAGCGCACGGCGCTGCGCAGCGCGCGCGCAAATGACTTGGTGTCGAGGCCCACTTCCCGCTGATTGACGATGGATTTCTTGTTGGAGTGCAAGAACTCGATCGGGTCCTCAATGGTCAGGATATGATCCGACGAGGTCTCGTTGCGGAAGTTGATCATTGCCGCGAGCGTCGTGGACTTGCCGGCCCCCGCCGCGCCGACCATGAGAATCAGGCCGCGCTTCAGCATCACCAGCTCTTTGAAGATCTCCGGCATGCCGAGATCTTCGAGCCTGGGCATCTCCGCGGTGATATAGCGCAGCACCATGGCCGGGTAGCCGCGCTGGTAGAACACGTTCACGCGAAAGCGGCCGAGGCCCGGCTCGGAAATCGCGAAATCGAGCTCGAACTCGTGCACGAAGTGCTCGCGCTGCTCGGGACTCATCAGCGCAAACGCAGTCTGCCGCACGGTCTCGGGTGTCAGCACCTGCTTGTTGACCGGCAGGATCTGACCCTCGATCTTGATCTTGATGGGCGCGTTGGAAGTGAAGAAGAGGTCGGAGGCTTTCTTCTCCACCATCAGCTTGAACAGGGGCTTGGTGTTGAGAGTCGGATGACCGCCGCTGCTGAAGCTGTCGCCGGCCGTAAGCGCAGCCTGC
>DATLVV010000592.1:0-6942 GCA_035577165.1 Steroidobacteraceae bacterium
CATCGAGCAGAATTTCTTCGGCAGCATCGAGGGCGCCTTTGCGGCGGGCAAATATCGGATGTTCCCTGCCGGGTTCGAAGCGCGAGTGATACCAGTAGCCGCTCTTGCGGTAGGGCACGCTGGCATCATCCTGCTTGAGCCGCGCGATGATTTCTTCGTACAGGGCATCCTCGAACGGCTTGACCGCCGCCATGCAGCGCTGCCGATAGGCATTCTCCGCGGCGAGATGCGCCAGCACCTGCGGATCGGCGCGCGCGTCGTCGCGCAACCAGTAGTAGGGGTCCACTCTGATGCCGTGCGGCGACGCGAGGGAATGCGGCCGCATTGCCGCAACGGGAGGCTGAAAATCGGGGTCTATCATGGCTATTGCGGGCTATTTGTCCTCAGGTTGGGCGAGAGTATAGTCAGCCTTCAGGAGGAACTATGCAGACCGTGGGCCAATTACTGCAGATCAAGGGCACCGAGGTTTTCTCCGTCAGTCCGCACGACTCGGTGCTGCACGCCATCGAGGTCATGGCCACCCGGCATGTGGGTGCGCTCTTGGTCATGAACCAAGGATCGCTGCTCGGCATCATCTCCGAGCGTGACTACGCCCGTAAGGTGATCTTGAAGAACCGCTCATCGCATGACACCCCTGTGGGCGACATCATGACCCCGTCGCCGGTCAGCGTGACGCCGGAGGACACGGTGCACCATTGCATGCAGCTCATGACTGACGGGCGATTCCGGCATTTGCCGGTGGTGAAGGGCGGCCGCGTGGCAGGCATGTTGTCCATCGGCGATTTGGTCAAGGCCGTCATTCAAGAGCAAACCGAGCACATCCAGCAGCTCGAGCGCTACATCGCGGGCTAGGGGTCCATCGCCGCGATTGACGGTGCCCGCCACCTCGGTATTATGAGGCGCATACACAGGCGCGCTTAGCGGCGATTGCCCCACCCAACACTCGATTTTCGAGTGTAGAACCGATTTAAGTTGTTGTTTTTGAAAGGCTCTGCAGGCCACTGCCGGGCAGGCTTCAGCACGGGCGCAATCTATGGCGAATCAAGTTGGCACAGAACTCACCTCGAGCCGCGGCGGCGCGGATGTGCGCCTGGGGGATTGGGGACTGTACCGCTCCGCCTATGAGAGAGACTCCTGCGGATTCGGTTTGATCGCGAGTCTCGACGATACGGCCAGCCATTGGGTCCTGCAGACGGCCATCAGCTCGCTCAATCGCCTGACCCATCGCGGCGCCATTGCCGCCGACGGCAAGACCGGAGACGGCTGCGGACTCCTGATCAAGCAGCCGACCGCTTTCTTGCGAGCCGTGGCCGCGGAGGCGGGATTCACCTTGAACGGCCAGTTTGCCGCCGGCTTGGTGTTTCTCAACCGCGATCCCGCCAAGGCGGCGCACGCCCGCGGTGTTCTGACGGAACAACTCCGGCTGGAGAAATTGCCGGTCGCGGGCTTTCGCGCCCTGCCGGTGAACCCGCAAGCCTGCGGCTCGGAGGCGCTCAAGACCCTGCCCGTCATCGAACAGATGTTCGTGAACGCGGGCGGCGACATCGACGAGGCGACCTTCAACCGCAAGTTGTACCTGGCGCGGCGGCGTACCGAAAAGCGGCTGGAAGCGGATGATCCGGTTTTCTACGTACCGTCGCTGTCGGCCAGCACCATCGTCTACAAGGGCATGGTGATGCCGCAATTTCTGGCGCAGTTCTATCCCGATCTGAAGGATCCGCGGATGGAAGCCTCGGTGGTGGTTTTCCATCAGCGTTTCTCCACCAACACCATGCCGCAATGGCGCCTTGCTCATCCCTACCGCTATCTCGCCCACAATGGTGAGATCAACACCGTGCAGGGCAATCGCAGCTGGGCGGTGGCGCGCGGTCCCTTGTTCCGCTCGCCGGTGCTGCCCGATCTGACCGACATTCTGCCGGTGGTGTCGCTGCAAGGTTCGGATTCGCAGTCGCTCGACAACATGCTCGAACTGTTGCTGGTCGGCGGTCTCGATCCGATGCATGCCATGCGCATGCTGGTGCCGCCGGCGTGGCAGTCGGTGGACATGATCGATCCCGACCTCAAGGCCTTTTACGAGTACTACGCCACCCACATGGAGCCCTGGGATGGGCCGGCCGGCATCGTGCTCACCGACGGCCGCTATGTCTGCTGCACCCTGGACCGCAATGGGCTGCGCCCGGCGCGCTGGGTCATCACCCAGAACCGGCACATCACCATCGCTTCGGAGGCGGGGGTGTGGGACTACCTCCCCGAAGAAGTGGTCAAGAAGGGCAAGCTGGGACCGGGCGAGATGTTGGCGCTCGATTTGCAGACGGCGGAACTCATGGACACCAAGCGGGTGGATGATCTCCTGAAGAGCCGGCATCCCTACAAGGCGTGGCTGAAGAAGGGAGTGCGGTATCTGCAGACCGATCTCATCGATCCGCGGCTCGCCGCGGAGCCCTTCGATCGCGACACCCTCGCCGTGTTCCAGAAAATGTACAACGTATCCGCCGAGGAGCGCGACGAGATCATCCGCGTTCTGGCCGAGGACGAGAGCGAAGCGGTCGGCTCGATGGGCGACGACACGCCGATGCCGGTGCTGTCGAAGAAAGTCCGCTCTCTCTACGATTATTTCCGGCAGCAGTTCGCCCAGGTCACGAATCCTCCGATCGACAGCCTGCGCGAGAGCATCGTGATGTCGCTGCAGACCCAAATCGGCCCCGAATGCAATATCTTCGTTCCGGCGCAGCATCACGCCGAACAGATCGTGCTCTCATCGCCGGTGCTCTCGCAGCGCAAATTGCGGCAGATCGTGGCGCTGGCCGATTCCGGGGTGCCGAATGAATTCATCGATCTGCAGTACGATGAGCACGTCGATCTCAAGACCGCGCTGCTCAAGATCTGCGATCACGCGGAGAACGCGGTGCGCAGCGGCAAGATCGTGCTGCTGCTGTCGGACCGCTACCTGGTCAAGGGCAAGGTGCCCGTGCACGCCTTGCTCGCCACCGGCGCGGTGCATCACCGTCTGGTCAAGACCGGATTGCGCTGCAAGTGCAACATTCTGGTGGAGACCGGCACGGCGCGCGATGCGCATCATTTCGCCTGCTTGATCGGCTACGGGGCGACCGCCGTCTACCCGTATCTGGCGTACCAGACCTTGTTCGATCTCATGCGCACCGGCGCGCTGAAAATGGAAGCGGCGATGCGCCAGGAACTCGGCCGCAGCTATCGGCGCGGCATCCGCAAGGGACTGTTCAAGATCATGTCCAAGATGGGCATTTCCACCATCGCGAGCTACCGCAGCGCACAGCTGTTCGAGATCGTGGGTTTGGGCGAGGAGGTGGTCGGCCTGTGCTTCGAGGGCTCGGACAGCCGCATTGCCGGCGCGGACTTCGACGATCTCAAGGCCGACGCCGATCATCTGGCGCGGCGCGCGTGGGATCCGCGCGAGAAAGTCGAGCAGGGCGGCCTGCTCAAGTACATGCACAACGGCGAATACCACATGTACAACCCGGACGTCATCGCCACCCTGCAGTCGGCGGTGATGAGCGGCGACTACGGCCAATATCGCGAGTTTGCCGCCTTGGTCAACCAACGGCCGGTGTCGTGCATTCGCGATCTGTTGAGATTGACTCCCGGCACCGCCATTCCGATCGACGAGGTCGAGCCCATCTCCGCCATCATCGCGCGCTTCGACAGCGCCGGCATGTCCCTGGGCGCCCTGTCGCCCGAGGCGCACGAGGCGCTGGCGATCGCCATGAACCGGCTGGGCGCGCGCTCCAATTCGGGCGAAGGCGGCGAAGACCCGGTGCGCTACGGCACGGAGAAGAATTCCAAGATCAAGCAGGTGGCCTCCGGCCGCTTCGGCGTCACCCCCGAATACCTGATCAATGCCGAGGTCCTGCAGATCAAGATCGCGCAGGGCGCCAAACCCGGCGAGGGCGGGCAGCTGCCGGGACACAAGGTGAACGACATGATCGCGCGTCTGCGATTTGCGCGTCCCGGGGTGGGGTTGATTTCGCCGCCGCCGCATCATGACATTTATTCCATCGAGGATTTGGCGCAGCTGATTTTCGATTTGAAGCAGGTCAATCCCCGCGCCTTGGTGTCGGTCAAATTGGTGGCCGAGCCCGGCGTGGGCACGGTGGCGGCGGGGGTCGCCAAGGCCTATGCGGATCTCATCACCATCAGCGGCTATGATGGCGGCACCGGCGCAAGCCCCCTGTCCTCGATCAAGTACGCGGGCACGCCCTGGGAATTGGGTCTTGCGGAAACCCATCAAACACTGCGCGCCAACGAATTGCGGCATCGAGTCCGTCTGCAGACCGACGGCGGCCTCAAGACCGGCCTCGACGTGATCAAGGCGGCCATCATCGGCGCCGAGAGCTTCGGCTTCGGCACCGCGCCCATGGTGGCGCTGGGCTGCAAGTACCTGCGCATATGCCACCTCAACAATTGCGCAACCGGCGTGGCGACGCAGCACAACGTGCTGCGTACCAAGTATTTCATCGGATTGCCGGACATGGTGATCAACTATTTCAAATTCGTGGCGCAGGAATGCCGGGAAATCATGGCCTCCATGGGCGTGCGCAGCATCACCGAATTGATCGGCCACACCGAACTGCTCGAGATCCAGCCCGGCGAGACCTCGAAGCAACGCAAGCTCGACCTCAAGCCGCTGCTGGCCAATTCCCAGCTGGTGTCGAGCAAGCCGCAGTATTGCGTCGATCCGCACAACCAGCCCTTCGACAAGGGCGCGCTGGCCGAAAAAATGCTCAGCGACATGCAGAGTGCGATCGAGACCAAATCCGGCGGGACGTTCTCCTATACGGTGAACAACTTTCACCGCTCCATCGGCGCGCGAATATCCGGCGAGATCGCCAAGCGCTGGGGCAACACCGGCATGAGCGCGGCGCCGCTCATCGTCAATCTGAAGGGCTCCGCCGGCCAAAGCTTCGGCGTATGGAACGCCGGCGGTTTGCATCTGCATCTCGAGGGGGAGGCCAACGACTATGTCGGCAAAGGCATGGCCGCCGGCAAAATAGTCCTGAAGCCGCACGCCCGTTCGAGCTTCGCCGCGCGCGACACCATCATCATGGGCAACACCTGCCTGTACGGCGCCACGGGCGGCGAACTGTACGCTGCGGGCACCAGCGGCGAACGCTTCGCCGTGCGCAATTCGGGCGCCCTGGCCGTGGTGGAGGGGGCGGGCGATCACTGCTGCGAATACATGACCGGCGGCGTGGTCTGCGTGCTCGGCCGCACCGGGGTCAATTTCGGCGCCGGCTTTACCGGCGGCTTCGCCTATGTGCTCGACATGGAGCGCGATTTCGTCGACCGCTACAACCACGAATTGATCGACATCCACCGCGTGTCGCCCGAAGGCATGGGCATCCACGTACAGCATTTGCGCGGATTGATCGAACAGCACGTGGAGGCGACGGACAGCGTGTGGGGCGCGCAGCTCCTCAACGATTTTCGCAGCTACATCGGCCGGTTCTGGGTGGTCAAGCCGAAGGCGGCCGCCATCGACTCGCTGCTGGAAAATCTGCGGCGCGCCGCTTAAGGGCGCCGCCGCACCGGTCATGGCCAACAAGCACCTGCAATTCCTGGAAGTTCCGCGCAAGGATCCCGACAAGCGCGCCGTGGAAGTGCGCATCAAGGAATTTCGCGAGATCTATTCAGAGTACAGCGCCGAAGCAGCGTCGGCCCAGGCCGGACGCTGCATCGCCTGCGGCAACCCGTTCTGCGAATGGAAGTGCCCGGTTCACAACTACATTCCGAACTGGCTGGCGCTGGTGAACGACGGCAAGCTGTTCGAGGCGGCGGAACTCTCGCATCAAACGAATTCTCTGCCGGAAATGTGCGGGCGCATTTGTCCGCAGGATCGGTTGTGCGAGGGCGCGTGCACGCTGAACGACGGCCTGGGCGCGGTCAGCATCGGCGCCATCGAGAAGTACATCACGGACGAAGCGTTCAAACAGGGCTGGAAGCCCGACATGTCGCATGTGGTGCCCACCGGCAAGCGGGTCGCGGTGGTGGGCGCGGGTCCGGCGGGTCTCGCCTGCGCCGACATTCTCGCGCGCAACGGGGTGACGCCGGTGGTATTCGACCGCTACTCGAAGATTGGCGGCCTGCTCACCTTCGGCATTCCGCCATTCAAGCTGGAGAAGGATGTCGTCGAGAAGCGCCGCGAGATCATGCAATACATGGGTGTGGAATTTCGCCTCAACGTCGAGGTCGGCCGTGACATCCCGTTCGAAAGCCTGGCTGAAGAATTCGACGCGGTGTTTCTCGGCATGGGCACCTACAACTATGTGAAGGGCGGTTTCGCCGGCGAGGATTTGCCCGGGGTGTACGAAGCGCTGCCGTACTTGATATCGAACATCAATCGCGAGCTCGAGATCGACGATGGATCGGGCGGATTCATCGACATGCGCGGCAAGCGGGTGGTGGTGCTCGGCGGCGGCGACACCGGCATGGATTGCAATCGAACGGCGATCCGCCAGGGGGCCGGCAGCGTCGCCTGCACGTACCGGCGCGACGAGGGCAACATGCCGGGATCGCGGCGCGACTACAAGAACAGCAAGGAGGAGGGCGTCACCTTTCTGTTCAACAAGCAGCCCATCGAAATCGTCGGCTCCGACCGCGTGCAGGGCGTGAAACTCGTCGAGACCCGCTTGGGGTCGCCGGGACCGCGCGGCCGCCGCATCCCCGAGGTGGTTCCGGGCACGGAGGAAACCATCGACGCCGATGCCGTGATCATTGCCTTCGGCTTCCTGCCGAGCCCCCCGGACTGGTTCGCGCAACAGCAAATCGCGCTGCATGCCAACGGCCGCGTTCGCGTGAGCGGGACAGCGTCAATGCCTTTTCAAACGACCAATCCCAAGGTGTTTGCCGGCGGCGACATGGTGCGCGGCTCCGATCTGGTGGTGACCGCGGTGTTCGAGGGACGCGAGG
>DATLVV010000593.1:0-2898 GCA_035577165.1 Steroidobacteraceae bacterium
ACGCGGTCATGAAGGGGACGAATCTTCATAAGACAAGACTCCTAGTTCTGGAAATTCGGGGTTGTTGAAGAAGGGGATTGTTAGCACTCCCCACCTGTGGCTGCTAATCATAGCGGCGAATTCCGCTGTTTCAAGCCCCAATTGCCGCTATTTTTGCTGTATCGCAGCACCATAACCCTCATATAGAGTGCACGCATGAGAATTTCGCTGCTTTTGCTGGCACTCCTGCTCGCCGGGTCGGCCAACGCCAAACCCTGGTGGATGCGGGGGGTCGAATCCAATGAAAACGACTACCTGCCGCCGGACGTGGCGTTCCGCGTCGGCGCCCGGGTCGACGACAAGGTCTTCTGGGTGCGCTGGATCATCGCCGACGGCTACTACCTGTATCGGAGCAAGATCGAGATCAAGCCGGAAAGCCCGGATCTTAATGTCGCGGCAGCCGATCTGCCGGCGGGGCATGTCAAGGTCGATCCCTACTTCGGCAACCAAGAGATCTATCGGCAACAAGTGACTGCCACAGCGGCCTACACCCGCCTCGATGCGGGTGCGCATCCCCTGCAAATCAAGGTGACGTATCAAGGTTGCGCCGATGCCGGCCTGTGCTATCCGCCCATTACCAAGGTGATTTTTCCGCAGCACGCGCTGCCCGTCGCCCCCTCTGCCCCGCACCCTTTTGTAGGGGCCGCCATTTTGGGTGGGGTCTTCGCCTTCCTGCTGGCCGGGCTGTTGTTACGCAAGGACCGCAAGCTCGATCTTCCCGCGGCATGAACGCTCGTCTCGCGGCCGGCGCGCTGCTGGTGGTGTTGGGGATTGGTGCGGGGGCAGTGGTCCATTTCTCTCGCGGTACCGTCGAGAGCCGCCAGGGAGTCAAGGTGGCCGCCGGCCGGGCCAGCGCCCCCAATGCCCGCGATGTCGAGGCAGGCCCCGAGGTTGCCGGCGCGCTCCCGGCTCGCAAAATTCCGGAACGGCTGCCCCAGTTCTCCCTGCAGGACCCCTCCGGCAAGCCCACGTCGATCGGCTCGTTTGCCGACAAGTCGCTGATCATCAACTTCTGGGCCACCTGGTGTGCGCCCTGCCGCAGCGAAATACCGCTGCTCGAGGCCCTGCATGCCGAATGGGCGGATCGCGGGGTGAGCGTGGTCGGTATCGCCGTGGACCATCGTGAAGCCGTGCTGGAATTCGCGAAGCGCTTCAAGATCGCCTATCCGCTGCTGATCGGCGAGCAGGATGCCCTGGATGCGGCCGCCGCGTTGGGAGTCGCATCGCCGGTGTTCCCCTTCACGGTATTCACGGACCGCCGCGGCGAGGTGGTCGCCCTCTATATAGGCGAGTTGCACAAGCCCCAGGCAGAACTCATCCTGTCGCAGGTGCAAAGCCTGAATCAGGGGCAAATCGAACTGGCGGCGGCCCGCCGCGCGATCACCGACGGGTTGAGTTCACTCGCTGCGGGGGCAAGCACGTAGGGAGAAGTTCGCCGCCGAAGCTTGCCATTTCAACCCAATTTCTGGTTATTATCGCGGACCTTTGCAATGCGACGGCGCCGGGCTAACCGCGAGATGGCTGGAATTCTGCTGCTGAATGGTCCGAACCTGAATCTTCTGGGGACGCGCGAGCCGGAGATCTACGGTTCTGACAGTTTGCAAAGCATCGAGTCCAGGTTGAACGCGCTGGCCCGGACCAAGGGCCACACTCTGGTGGCGTTCCAAAGCAATGCGGAACATGAGTTGATCGCGAAGATTCAAGGCGCGAAACGCGAAGGCATTGCATTCGCCATCATCAATCCGGCCGGCTACTCGCACACCAGCATCGCCCTGCGCGACGCCTTCCTCGGCGTGGCGCTGCCCTTCATCGAGGTTCATTTGAGTAACGTCTTCGCACGGGAGACTTTTCGGCATCATTCCTATTTGTCCGACATCGCGATCGGTTGCATTTTTGGACTGGGACCCATCGGCTATGAGCTTGCGCTCGACGCCGCATGCGCCCGCCTGACGGGTACCTAAATTCAAGGGGTTCGCGGATGGATATACGCAAGGTAAAGAAATTGATCGAGCTGCTCGAGGAGTCCGGGATTTCGGAACTCGAGATTTCCGAGGGCGAGGAATCCGTGCGCATCAGCCGCCACCCGCGGATGGCCATGCAGGCCCCGATGGCGATGCCGGGTCCGGCCATGCAGGCTGCGCCGGCCAGCGCCCCAACCCCCGCCACCGCCGCCGGCGAGCACAAGCCGCGCAACGACGACTACACGGTGACCGCGCCGATGGTGGGCACGTACTACTCCGCCGCCTCTCCGGGGGCGAAGGCATTCGTCGAGATCGGCACTGAGATCAAGGTCGGCCAGGTCCTCTGCATCATCGAAGCCATGAAGATGATGAATCAGATCGAGTCCGACAAGGCCGGGCGCATCACCGCGATACTCGCCAAGAACGGCGAGCCGGTCGAGTTCGGCCAGCCGCTGTTCAATATCGAATAGCCGCAATGATCGAAAAAGTCGTCATCGCGAATCGCGGCGAGATCGCTCTTCGGATATTGCGCGCCTGCCGCGAACTCGGCATCAAGACTGTGGCGGTGCACTCCACCGCCGACTTCAATACCAAGCACGTGCTGCTCGCGGACGAAACCGTGTGCATCGGCCCGCCGCAATCGGCGTTGTCGTATTTGAACATGCCCGCCATCATCAGCGCCGCCGAGGTCACCGATTCGGTCGCGATTCATCCCGGCTACGGCTTTCTGTCGGAGAACGCGGACTTCGCCGAACGGGTCGAGAAGAGCGGCTTCATCTTCGTCGGGCCCCGCGCCGAAACCATCCGCCTCATGGGGGACAAGGTCTCGGCCATCAAGCGCATGAAGGCGTCGGGCGTGCCCTGCGTGCCCGGCTCGGACGGCCCCCTGGGACCGGAC
>DATLVV010000594.1:0-9806 GCA_035577165.1 Steroidobacteraceae bacterium
ACAATCGCACGGTATGACGCGATTTCCCCACCTGTTTCGCCCGTTGCGCATCCGCGGCTGCACGCTCAAGAACCGCATCATGTCGACCGGTCATGACACGACGCTGCCGGTCGATGGTACGGTGAATGCGGAATTGGTGGCCTATCAGGAGGCGCGTGCGCGCGGCGGCGTCGGTCTGATCGTGCTGCAGGTCTCGGGAGTCCACGAGACGGCGCGCTATACCAATCATGTGTTGATGGCGACCAGCGACGCTGCCATCGAGGGCTACCGTCGCGTCGCGGAAGCGGTGCATCGCCACGGCACCGTGCTGTTCGGCCAACTATTTCATCCGGGCCGCGAAATTGCCGAAGCCGACGGCGGCCTGTTGAGCGTGGCGTACGCGCCCTCCTCGGTTCCCAACGAACGATTTCGCGTCATGCCGAGACCGCTCAAACCCGCGATGATCGCCTCCATCGTACAAGGCTACGGCGATGCGGCCCGGCGCATGCAGACGGCCGGCTTCGACGGCGTGGAGATCGTGGCCAGCCATGGGTATCTGCCGGCGCAATTTTTGAATCCCCGCGTCAACCTGCGTGTCGACGCCTATGGCGGCGATCTCGATGGACGCCTGCGCTTCTTGCGCGAGGTCATCGCCGATATTCGCGCCAAAGTAACCGACGGCTTCGTGGTGGGCCTGCGGATCTCGGGCTCGGAGGTGGACGAACAAGGGCTCGCGGAGAATGAGGTCCTTGAGGCGGTGACCCATCTCAGCGACACCATCGACTATGTGCACATCACGCTCGGCACCTCCGCAAGCCTCGGCGGCGCCATCCACATCGCGCCGCCCATGACCTTCACGACCGCCTACGTCGTTCCCCACGCGGCGCGCATCAAGGAGCGCGTGCGCATTCCGGTGTTCGTGACCGGCCGAATCAACCAGCCGCAGGATGCGGAGGCCGCGATCGCCGGCAATCACGCCGATGTCTGCGGCATGACCCGCGCGCTCATCTGCGATCCGGACATGCCCAACAAGGCGGCACGCGGGGCTCCCGAAGATATCCGCGCCTGCATCGCCTGCAATCAGGCATGCATCGGCCATTTCCACAAGGGATATCCCATCTCCTGCATTCAAAACCCGGTGAGCGGGCGGGAACTGCGATTCGGCACCCTGCCCCAGGCCTCGCCCCGCAAGAAGGTGATGATCGTCGGCGGCGGCCCGGCAGGCATGAAGGCGGCCGTGATCGCGACACAGCGCGGTCATTCCGTGACCTTGTACGAAGCGGAGCGGCGTCTCGGCGGGCAGGCCCTGCTCGCGCAAATGTTGCCTGGACGCGCGGAGTTCGGCGGCCTGATCACGAATTTGGAACGCGAATTGGAGCTGGCAGGGGTTCAAATCCACAAGGGCCGGCGTGTCGATCGGGCGATGATTGCGGCGGCGGCACCGGACGTGGTGCTCATCGCCACCGGCGCCAGACCGTACCGCCCCGACTTTCCGCAGGAGGGGGCATTGCAAATCGTCGATGCCTGGCAGGTCCTGCGCAATCAGGGGACCCTCGGGCAGTCGGTGGTGGTCATCGATTGGCGCGCCGATTGGATCGGCATCGGCATCGCCGAGCACTTGGCGCAGCAGGGCAGATCGGTGCGCCTTGCCGTGAGCGGAACTGCCGCCGGGGAAAGCCTGCCGCTCTATGTGCGCGATCATTCCGCGGCGAGCCTGCACAAACTCGGAGTGCAGGTGCTCCCCTACATGCGCCTGTACGGCAGCGACGCTGACAGCGTCTACCTGCAGCATGTCAGCGGCGGCGAAGCCGTGGTCATCGAGAAGGTGGATGCACTGGTGCTGTGCACCGGGCACACGCCGGTGGACGAACTCTCGGACACGATCGAGGATCTGGCGATCGATATTCGAATCATCGGGGATGCAGCTTCGCCGCGGACCGCCGAGGAAGCCGTCTACGAAGGGCTGAGCGTCGCTGCGGAGATTTGACGCCGCGGAGGGTTCGAGTCGTCGATGTCCTCGCCGAGAAATCCGCCGCTTTGATGGGCCCAGAGCCGCGCATACAGGCCGCCCGATGCCAGCAGCGAATAGTGAGTACCCTCCTCGACGATGCGCCCCTTGTCGAGCACGATCAGACGATCCATGGCGGCAATGGTCGACAGGCGGTGGGCAATGGCGACCACCGTCTTGCCCTCCATCAAGCGGTTCAGGCTCTGCTGAATGGCGGCCTCGACTTCGCTGTCGAGCGCGCTGGTGGCTTCGTCGAGCAGCAGGATGGGAGCGTCCTTCAACATGACGCGCGCGATGGCGATACGCTGGCGCTGACCGCCGCTGAGTTTGACGCCACGCTCGCCCACGTGGGCATCGTAGCCGCTGCGTCCCATGGCATCGCTCAGCGCGACGATGAACTCGTGCGCCTCGGCGCGCTTCGCTGCGGCGACCATCTCGGCGTCGCTCGCAGCCGGGCGGCCATAGCGGATGTTGTCGCTGACCGATCGATGCAGCAAGGAGGTGTCCTGGGTCACCATGCCGATTTGCGCCCGCAGGCTGTCTTGAGTGCCGAGCGCGATATCCTGGCCGTCGATCAGCACCCGGCCCTGGCGCAGGTCGTAGAAGCGCAGCAGCAGATTGACGACGGTGCTTTTCCCGGCGCCGGAGCGGCCGACCAGGCCGATTTTCTCGCCCGGACGAATATGCAGATTCAGGTCGTCGATCACCGGCTGCGCCGAATTCGCGCCGGCGCCGTATGCAAAACTGACCGCCTCGAAGCGAATGTCGCCGCGGGTGACGCGCAACGGCTGCGCATCGGCGCGGTCCACCACGCTCGGCGACCGGGCCAGGGTATTGATGCCGTCCTGAACCGTGCCGATCTGCTCGAACAGCGAGGCCATTTCCCACATGACCCAGTGCGAGATGCCGTTCAACCGCAGCGCCATGGCGGTGGCCGCCGCGACCGCCCCGACCCCCACCCTCCCCTGTACCCACAGCCACAGGGTGACTCCGCCGGTGCTCGCGATCAAGGCCATGCTCAAACCATGATTGACGATCTCGAAGGCCGTCACCATGCGCATCTGCCGGTACACCGTGCGAAGAAACTCCGCCATCGCGCTCTGCACATAGCTCGCTTCGCGCTGGGTGTGCGAGAACAGCTTGACCGTGGTGATGTTGGTGTAGGCATCGGTAATGCGGCCCGTCATCAACGAACGCGCATCGGCCTGCGCCATGGCGACCGCGCCGAGGCGCGGTACGAAATACCCCATGGCGAGCAAATAAAGCGCCAGCCATCCCATGAGCGGCGCCAGCAGCCAAATATGAAAGGTACCCACCACCAGCGCAATGGTTACGAAATAGATGACCACGAAGACCAGAATGTCCGCGAGTATCATCCAGGTGTCGCGCACCGCGAGCGCGGTCTGCATCAATTTGGCCGCGACCCGGCCGGCGAATTCATCCTGGTAGAAGCTCAAGGATTGAGCCAGCATGTTGCGGTGAAAATTCCAGCGCAGCCGCATGGCAAAGTTGCCGGCCAGCGTTTGTTGCTTGAGCAGACTCTGCAGGCCGATCAGCAGGACGCTGCCCGCCAAAATGGCGGCCAACAGCAGCAGATGACCGCGCTGCTCGGCCCACAGTTGCGAGGGCTGCACCTTGGCCAGCCAGTCGACCACCCTTCCCAGGACGCTGAACAACAGCGCCTCGAACACGCCGATCACAGCGGTGAAAAGCGTCATCGCGGCGATATAGCGCCGCATGCCGCGGGCGCAGGCCCACAGGAAGGCAAAAAATCCCCGCGGCAATGGTGGCGGTGCAGCATCCGGGTAGGGGGCAACGAGATTTTCGAAGTATCGGAACAAAGCGGGCGGCTCCGGCTTAAGGCATCGCGAATCTTACCGTAGTGCGGCAAAATCCCTGCATCGGAAATGTAGCTGTCAAAATGAGCCCGTAGCATAATCGAGTTATGCGCAAGGGAACGACGACGGAATGGATGGCCGGCGCGCTGGTGGTAGCGCTCGCCATCGTGTTGATCGTGCGCATGGTCGCGCCGCCGGGCGCCAGAGTCGGTGTGGCGCTGCAGGCCACTGCGCGCTGGTCCTTCATCCTGTTCTGGTGCGCGTATACCGGCAACGCGTTGGCTGTCGTGTTTGGTCCGCGGTTTCAAGCCATCGCGCACCGCTGCCGGGATTTAGCGCTCTCTTACGCGTCCGCTCATCTTGCGCACTTGGGCTTGGTTGCCTGGATTTTGCTCACTTCCGACGCGGAGATTGGCCGAACTGAAGTGATGATATTCGGCGTTGCCGTCTTCTGGACCTACCTGCTCGCAGTCCTATCCATCAAGAGGCTTGCCGCAAAGCTCGACCCGAAACTTCTGCGCGCCGTGCGCACGATCGGCGTCGAGTACATCGCTCTCGCCTTCTTGGTCGGCTTTGCGAAAAATCCGTTTCAAGGCGGAGTTGTGAACATGGCCAACTACCTGCCGTTCATCGCGCTGGCCATCGCCGGACCGCTGCTGCGCATCGCCGCCGTGGCAAAACGGTTGAGCCACGCCCGAACGCTCGCCACCTAGAGCGTTGCTACCCCTATGCCTGCTTCAATGCTTCGGCTTCGATGGCCCTCGCGATCTTCACCGCAATCGCCGCGATGTCGACGATCTTGGTTACTTCCATGCCGCCGAACCTTCCGTACTGACTGGCCGCCATCGCGCTCGCGATGCTGGCAGCGGCTTGAATGAGTTCGGCAGTTTCCATCATGAGACCTCTCGATTAAGTTGGTGCCCTCGCCCGGACTCGAACCGGGATGAGCTTACGCTCAACGGATTTTAAGTCCGTTGCGTCTACCGATTCCGCCACGAGGGCTTAGAGACTGAAAGTTTAGCAGCTTCGCCGGGGCCCTACAGCGCGAGGCGCTCGGGCGCGGGTACGCACCAGATGTCGATCGGCCCCCGTCGTCCGCGCAGCTCGAATTGCGGCAATTGCAAGTAGGGGATTCCGCCCGCGGCCCAATCCGCGCTCGGTGCTTGGTTCTCCAACGCCGTGGCCACCGTGCACGAGAACAAGACCTCGCCGGCGCGCGCCCTGCTGCACAGCCGCGCAGCAACGTTGACCGTATCGCCTACCAGCGTGGTCGCCTTGTGCCGAGCCGAGCCGAGAACGCCGACGGCGACCTCACCCAAATGCAGGCCGACGCCGATCCCGGCATCGATGCCGAGTTCGCTGCGCCAACGCGCCGCAATCGGCGCGAAACTTTGCAGCATTTCATGTCCGGCGCAGAGCGCTTCTCGAGCGCCGTTGCCGGCCTCCGCGTTCACGCCAAATCCCGCCATCATCCCATCGCCCGCCAAATGAAACACTGTGCCGCCGTGATTTTCGGTGGCGGTCGCGAGGGTGCGAAAAAACTCGTCCAGCAGCGGCAGGACCTGCGATGCTGGCAGGCGCTCAGCCATGCCGGTGTAACCGCGCAAGTCCGCAAACAGCACCGTCACCCGGGCAAGGCGCACGGCGGCCGGCCGCACGCGTGTGACCATCATTGAGCCCGCCGGCCGCAGCCGGGGACGCCCTTCCCGACGTTCGGTACTCACGCTTGGTGGAACACCCGCAGATGGTGCCTGCCGTCTTGCGCGGCATTGATGGTCATATCGGTATCCCCATGATTCGTATGCAACAGGATATACAATTACTTGCTGAATGGTAATCCTCCGTTGTGATAACCCCACGAGGCCTGGTATGAGCAAGCATTTGCTGCGCGCGGTCTTGGCGAATCTCGCGTTATGGCAAGCAGCCGCGCTGGCAGCGGACCCGCCGAGTGATCCGACCGCGGCGGACGTTACCCAACTGATGGAAAAAGACCTGGTGGGAGACCTACAGAAGGAAGTTCTGATGCTGACCGTGGAGTATCTTCCCGGCGGAGCCTCATTGCCGCACCGGCACGATGCGCAGGTTTTTGTGTACGTGATTCAGGGAGAGCTTCGCATGCAGGTTGCGGGTAGCCCGGCGGTCACGCTGCGACCGGGCCAGACCTTCTACGAGAGTCCGAGCGATGTCCATGTCGTATCGGCCAACGCCAGCCTGACCGCACCGGCAAAGATTCTGGTGTTCATCATCAAGGATAAAGGCGCACCGGTGTCGCGCGACGCCGCACCAAGGGGAAAGCCGTGAGCATCGCCCGCGCGGCCTGGTGTCTGGCCCTCTTATGGGCATCCTCGGGTGTCAACCCAGCGTCGGCAGAAGTCTCCGGTCAACAGCGCGCGCAGGCCGCCGGCCGCACGCTTCTCGGCTCTCCTGCGCCCCGGGCAACGCTCAAGACCATCGACGGCGGCACGATCGACCTTGGCGGATTGTACGGCAAGCAAGCGGTGTACTTGAAGTTCTGGGCGACGTGGTGCGTGCCCTGCCGGCAGCAAATGCCGCATTTCGAACACGTCTATGAGACGGCGGGGACAGACCTGGCCGTAGTCGCCATCGACGTGGGATTCAACGACTCCATCGACGCCATCCAAAGCTATCGCAAGAAACTCGGAATCACCATGCCCATCGTCTACGACGACGGCAGCCTGGGCGCGGCATTTCATCTTCGCGTCACGCCGACGCACGTCGTCATCGGACGAGACGGCCGAGTTCTGTACGTGGGGCACCTCGCCGATCAGCAACTCGATGCGGCGCTGCTGGCGGCGCGCGGCGCGCCACCCGCGACCGCCGGACAGCAATCGGCGACCACGCCGCACCCCGATCCGGCACCGATCGGAATCGGCGATCCGCTGCCCAAGAGATCCGTGCGCACGATTGATGGAGCGCGCTTCGATTTTCGGCTCGACCCTGCGCCGCAGAAACTGACCGCTCTGGTGTTTCTCTCGCCCTGGTGCGAATCCTATCTTGCGAGCACGCGACCGGAAGTCTCGGCCAATTGCCGCAGCGCGCGCGCCCAGTTCAGCGAGCTGGCCCAAGATCCACGCGTTCGCTGGCTGGGGATTGCGTCCGGTCTTTGGGCGGACAACGAAGACTTAAGGCAGTACCGCACTCAGAACAAGGTGACCATACCGCTCACGTTGGACGCATCGGGCGAAATCTTTCGAACCTTTCGAGTCAACGATGTGCCGACCGTCCTGATAGCCGATCCCGGCGGACGGATCGTGCGCCGTCTCGAAGGGAACGCGGTTGCGGATAGCGCGGCCTTGCGTCAGGCGCTCGCGCCCTAGTCGGCAAATGCCGGCTTACCGGCAAATCCGCCCGCGGCGCGCAGCGCATCGGCGTCCATGAGATTGCCGTCCATCATGACCATCCTGGTGTGGCGCAGGTCGCCGATGCGCTTCGAGGGGTCGCCGTCCACCAGCGCCAGGTCGGCTGCCTTACCCACGCCGATGGAGCCGGTGCGGGCATCCGCGCCCACCAGGTGTGCGGTCTGCAGGGTGGCGCTGGCCAACGCCTCGGCCGGGGTGAACCCCGCGTCGACGTAGAGTTCGAGCTCACGCACCAATTCCATTCCGCTGCCGTCGGTGCCCGCGACGATGGGTACTCCTGCCTTATGCAGCGCGCCGACCAACTGGCTCAGCTTGGTAAAGCTGGCTCGAAAGTCCGCACGAGTCACACCGGGCGGCATGACAAAGCCACCCTGCCTGAAGCCGCGTTCGACCGCCGGCGGCAGAGTGCCGACGAAGGGTGCATAGGCCGGCGAGAGATCGCCGTTTTCGGGCACGTACAGGCCTTCAGCCACGACCAATGTTGGGTCGACGGAGATTCCTTTTTGCGCCATCTTGGCGATCAAGGATTTCATGGGTTCGGCGTCGAGATTTACGTCTTTGGCATAGCGGCCGGGACCCAAAAATCGCGCCATGCCGTTCGATTTGCCGACCACTTCATCCGGCATGGCCTGCATCATCACGAAATAGATATGCGTGATCTCATCGTAGCCATCGTCGATCGCCTGCGAGGGCCGCATGCCGGCCGGCAGATGGCCATGCACGTGCACTCCGAGACGATGCGCCTCCGCGGCCGTCGCCCTCACCCACGCCGGATTGAACGTGCCGTAAAGCTTGATGGCGCTGAAGCCTTCGGATTTGGCTTTGCGCACGACGGCGAGCGCCTCGTCCTGCGATGTCGCGATGCTGGCCACCTGCGCGGAATTCGGCCCCCTGCCGTCGATCAGCACCGAGGCATAGACGTGCGGGCTCAACAATTCGCCTTTTTCGCGGCGTGCCGCGCGCGCCAGGGTCAGGGCATTGTTGTTGCCCGGATCGCGGACCGAGGTGATGCCAAGCGACAACAGCATGGGACCGCTCGCATCATCCGCGAAATGCATGTGGCAGTCCCACAGCCCGGGCACCAGCGTCTTGCCCTTGCCATCGATGATTTGCGCGCCGGGCGGCACGCGCACTTGCGCCGCCGCTCCGGCCAGAGTGATCACGCCCTTGTCGACGACTACGGTTTGATCTTCCGCGAAATGGTTACCCTCGAGAAAGGCTCGCACGTGAGTGAAGGCAACCGGGCCCGGCGGCGTCTTCAGCAGCGATTTCCGCACGGCGGGCGAACGCTTGGCGAGCGCTTCATCCTGGATCTTCTGCAATTTCGGCTCTTCGGCCTCGAACCCGCTGCGGATCCACGACAGGCTGCTGATGCTGGCGAAGAACTGACCCGAGTCATCGACCCAGACCGGGATCGGCGTATTGGACAGCCCCGAGATCGCGTACGCCGTCAGCTTTGTGCCCGCGGCCCCCGCGCCGACGCCGGCCGTGGCAATCGCTTCGGCGTACGCGCGGCCGCCGGGCAATAGCACCAGAGACTTGCCCGACGCGGCGATCAGCCCCTCGGCCAGATCCGCCAAGAGATCGATCGGACCGCCGAATGCGACATAAAATGCAGGCGCCGCATAAGGGGCTGACGCCCCGTCCACCGGGCTCTTCCAGGTCGCGCGGCCGCCGGCAACCACAAAGCTTTCGGCTGCATCGCCGTTCGGCGTAAAGCCATGAATGCTGACCCGGTCCAGCATTCCGTCATTGCCCGCATGCGCCGCGCTGTCGAGTTCGAACACCTGTCCGCGCAGCACGAAGCTTTCGCGGCCCATTCGCGTGCCGTCGGCTGCGGTCCAGCGCATCGACTCGCCGTGCTTCCCGGCCGTCGACATGACGGTGAAGTGCAGCGCGGCGGGCGGCGGTTTCGCGAGAGTGGCGGTCGCAGTGGCGGTGGAAGTGGCGGTGGCGGTTGCGCCGCCCGCGGCATGCGTCAGCAGCACCGCCGCAGCGACGATCGTGATTCTCATGATTTCCCCAAGCGCTTTTTCCAACAGTCTACACTAGAGCCATGCTCATTCGAGTCCTTGGAATGGCGGCAATATTTCACGGAGCTTGCGCCTGCGCCGCCACACAACTCGCCCCAGGAACATTCCTCATCGAGGGCGAAGCCAAACCGAACCGCCAGCCCGACGGCAATACCATCGTGATAGCGGCGCCCAAGGGATTGATCGTTTTCGACACCGGCCGGCACCCGCAGCACGCCCAGGCAATTCTGGATTTCGCCCGCGAACGCAATCAACCCATCGCCGCCATCATCAATTCACACTGGCACCTGGATCACGTCGGTGGGAACCCGCGCCTGCGCGCGGCATTCTCCGAATCCCTGGTCTACGCCAGTTCGGCGATCGACGCCGCCCGTCGGGGCTTTCTTGCCGATTACCGCGCGCAACTGGCGAGCGAAATCGCCGCCACGAAGGATCGCGGGGCGCAGGAATCCATGCGCGCGGAAGTTGCGCTGATTGACGAGGGAGCGGCCCTCGGCCCCACCGAAATCGTTACGAAATCAGGTGCGGTTGCCATTGCCGGCCGGCTACTGCGCGTGAATCTGGAAAC
>DATLVV010000595.1:0-3517 GCA_035577165.1 Steroidobacteraceae bacterium
GGAAGTACAGAGTCTGGCGCGAGTGCCCGCCCGGCAGCACGGCGCGTGCACGCTCGTGCCGCGCTTGACTCAAGGGGTTGGCGGCCGTGAAGCGCCGTTCGGCAGCCGCCAATGCGTCATCAAGTCTGGTCGCGGAGCGAATGATTCACGGCACCGGGGTCGCGAGCGGCTGTCCCTTGTCGATGATCCAGGTCGACACCGCCGTGGCGCCATCGCCATCCGCCGGCGCCATCACGCTGTGAATCGCGCCGCGCGGATTGAAGAAACTGTCGCCCGCCTTGAGCACCCGGTCGGGCTGCCCCTTGACCTTGAGGATCAAGCTTCCCTTGAGAACATAGCCGGCCTCATCCCCGGGGTGCGTGTGATAGCCGATCACGCTGCCCGCCGGCAAGGTCGCCGAGCCGATCAATATTTCCTTGGCCGGGGTGACATTGGATTGATCGTGCCGTTCGAATATGTTGCGCACCGGCTGCGCGGGAGATTTGGACTCGTCGGCCGCGGCATTCAGGCCCAAGGCAGCGGCGGCAATCAGCAACATGTACGTCATCTTCATGGGAGGTCCCTCGGGGTTGCAGGTTTCACACTGGCGAAATAGTCGGTGACCGCGGCGTTCACGCCGACACCAGCGGACCCGGGTTCTTCAAGTACTTGTCCTTGAGGGCAGCGATCGCCCAGTAAGTCAGTGCGCCCAAAGTGGCCGTCGGGTTCCAGGAGGCATTTTGCGGATAGGCAGAGGCGCCGATGACGAACACATTCGGTACGTCCCAGGATTGCAGGTAGCGGTTGACCGCACTGGTTCTCGGGTTGTCGCCCATCACCGCACCACCGGTGTTGTGAGTGGACTGATATTGCGTGACGGTGTACGGCGCATTGCGCGGATTGCCCGACACCTGTCTGGCACCCATGGCGGTGGCGATGTCGGTCGCTTTCGCGGTCACATAGGCCGACATTTTCAGATCGTTCCGCGGAAAATCGAAGGTCATTCGCAGCAGCGGCTGACCCCAGGCGTCGCGATACGTGGGATCCAGATCGAGGAAGTTTTGGCGCTGGCTGACCGAGCTGCCGTGAATGCTGATGTTCACCGTATGGTTGTAGTGCTTGACCACTGCCTGCTTCCAGGACTGGCCCCAGGCGGGAGTTCCGGAGGGGACGGGATGATATTGAATCGGGCGGCCGTTGCTGTTGACGGCACCCACATAGGCCCCGCCGATGAATCCGAGACCGCCGTGATCGAAATTGTCGGCCGCGAAGTCGTTGATCACCGTGCCGGAAGCGCCGGAGGCCATGAAGGGATTGATGACGATGTCTTGATCAAAAAATGCCGACACGAGGCTCGTGGTTTGGTAGGAGTAGTTGCGGCCGACGGCGCCCCGACCGGATGCCGGATCGTAGGGTGAACCGATGCCGGACAACAGCAGCATGCGCACATTGTTGAGCGCAAACGCGGACGCGACCACCAGCGACGCCGGTTGTTCGAATTCCCGACCCGCCGCGTCGACGTAGGTGACACCGGTCGCATGCTTCTTGGTCGAATCAAGATTGACGCGTTGTACCTGGCAGCCGGTGCGCAGTTCGAAATTGGGATTCGCCAGCAGCACCGGCAAGACAATGGTCTGTGGTGTCGATTTGGCGTAGTGCTCGCAGGCGTGACGTTCGCAAAATCCGCAGAAGGTGCACGTGTTGAGCTTCATGCCTTCGGGATTGGTGTAGGGCTGACTCAGATTCGACGAGGGCTGGGGAAAGGGATGATAGCCCAGGCTGCCCGCCGCCTTGCGAAACAGCGCGCCCTGAAAAAGCTCCTTCTGCGGCGGCGTCGGATATTCGCGGGTGCGCGGCGCTTCGTGCGGATCGCCTCCCGCCTGGATTCGGCCCTGGATGTTGCCGGCTTTGCCGCTGGTGCCGAGAAGATATTCGAAGCGATCGTAGTGGGGCTCGAGATCGGCATAGGTTACTCCCCAGTCCTGAATGGTGAGCTCCGGATCGAGGAATTTCCTGCCGTAGCGCTCCTGCGCGTGCGAGGCGAGCCTGAAGTCGCTGGCTTGGAAGCGCCAGGTTTGGCCGTTCCAATGCACCATGGAGCCGCCGAGTCCGGTGCCGGGAAGAAATGATTCCAAGCGACGCACCGGCAGCGCCGGCTGCGAGGACTGATTGCGGAAGGTCACGGTCTCCCGGCTGCTATCCTGCATCAATGATTTGCGAACGCTGAAACGCAGTTCGTCATGAATGGCCGGGCTCTGAAACCCGGGCACCGTAAAGCGTGCCTGTCCGCGCTCCAAGCCCACCACCCTGAAACCCGCGGCTGCCAATTCCTTGGCGACGATGCTGCCGACCATCCCCAAGCCGATGACCACGACATCCACCTCTTTCAGACGCTGCGTCATCGCGCCCCCGTTTTGTTATTCGCCAATTATAGCGTACGGCGGCTGAAGCGATGCGCGAGTGCCGGAAGCACCAACAAGTTGAGGATGGTCGATGACACCAAGCCTCCCAGCACGGCCACGGCCATCGGTCCCTCGATTTCCTGTCCCGGCTGCTTCAAGCTGAATGCCAGGGGGGCCAGGCCGAGGGCCGTCACTGCCGCGGTCATGAGAATGGGGACCAGGCGCTCATTGGCTCCGCGCAGCACGGTTTGCATGTTCCACGTTGCGCCTTCGACTTCCACGAGATGTTCGTAGTGGGCGAGCTGCAATA
This sequence comes from Steroidobacteraceae bacterium, assembly GCA_035577165.1. Taxonomy (GTDB): domain Bacteria; phylum Pseudomonadota; class Gammaproteobacteria; order Steroidobacterales; family Steroidobacteraceae; genus Bog-1198. The sequence goes on from DATLVV010000595.1 coordinate 2,692, forward strand.
TGGCATTGCGCGCGCTGATCCCGAATACCGTGACCAACCCGACCAGGCTGCCTACGGAGATTCCGACGCCGGTGGCCGCGATCGCGAGCACCCCGCCGATCAAGCTGAACGGAAGATTGATCATCACCAGCCAGCTGTTGGCGCGCCAGTGAAACGCAACGAACAGCACCATCAGGATTGCGGCCAGCGCGACTCCGGAATAGAGCGCAAGCTCGATTCGGGTGCGATCCTCGGCGGCGGCCGCACCGGTGAATTCCACGAAAAATCCCGGCGGCAGGACCACCGTCCGCGCGATGCGCTGTTTGGCATCGAGTACCGCGGCTTGCAATCCACGGCCGTTGACATTGAAAGTCACGGTGATGCGGCGTTGGCCGCCGTCATGCTCGATGCTGTACCGGTCGGCCGCGGGAGTCAGGCGTGCGAGCGCCGATAGCGGCGTCTCGCCGAGCGGTCCCGCGATCATGAGCTTGCCCAATTGCTCCGGCCGATGCCGCAGGGTGTCGGGCATCAGCAATACCGTGTCGACAATGCGGGTGCCGGTGAATGCCTGTCCGACGGTCTCGCCCGCGAAGGCCGATTGAATCGATTCGAGCACATCCTGCGTGCGCAGCCCCATGGCCGCCAACGTCCGTGGTTCGAGTTCGACGGCGATGGCGGGAGTGCCGCTTTGGCGCTTGAACTGCAGATCCACCAAGCCCGGTTCCGGTCCGAGCGCGGCCATGATCTGATTGCCGAGGGTATCCAGGGTATCCAGATCGTCGCCGAATACCTTGACGGCCACCTGTGCGGTACCGCCGGTCAGGCTTTCGCTGATGCGATCGCCCAG
>DATLVV010000596.1:0-4102 GCA_035577165.1 Steroidobacteraceae bacterium
CGACGCCGTTTACACTGACGAAACTGGTGGCGGATCAAGGCGCTGCCACGGCGGCGAATGTCGACCCCAACCTCGTCAATCCCTGGGGGCTGGTGATTCCAACCGGCCTGCCTGCTTGGACGGCGAATAATCACACACAGACTTCCACGCTGTATGACGGCAACGGCAAGGCGCAGCCGCACGCGAGTCCCTTGGTGGTGACCTTTTCGCAAAGCAGCGCCGGCGTCGATTTCGATCCGACCGGCATTGTGTTCAACGGCGTCGCCACGGATTTCACCGTGACTCAAGGAACTGTTTCAGGGAGTGCGAAGTTTATCTTCGACGGCGAGGGCGGAATGATCGCCGGTTGGTCGCCCGGCGTGAATCCGACCGTGGCAATCAACATGTACACCGACGCCGGCGGCGCGGTCTACAAGGGTTTGGCGATCGCGCAGAATGGCGGCCACGCATTCCTCTACGCCACGGATTTTCACAATAACAAAGTCGATGTGTTCAACGCCGCGTTCGCCAAGCAGGCGACGTCGGCGACTGCCTTCACCTTTACGGATCCGTCCATACCGGCGGGTTTCGCTCCCTTCGGGATCCAGGCGATCAACAATGGGGCCGCCGGCGCCACGCAGATCTACGTGACCTACGCGAAGCAGCAGGCGCCGGACAATCACGACAACGCCAACGGCGCGGGTCTTGGATATGTGGACATCTATGACACCAATGGCAAGTTCATCAAGCAGTTCGTCGCGACAGGGGCGCTCAATGCCCCCTGGGGCGTGGCGCTCGCGCCGAGCGATTTCGGTACCTTGAGCAAGGCCCTGCTGGTGGGCAATTTCGGAGACGGCGTGATCAACGGCTACGATGCCGTCACCGGCGACTTCCTCGGCGCCGTCAAAGATGCGCACGGCACCGCCATCGCCACCCCGGGTCTCTGGGGCATAGCCTTCGGCAACGACGCGAGCAACCAGCCGCACAACACGTTGTTCTTCGCGGCCGGCCCGAACGACGAGGCCAACGGCAGCTATGGGCGCATCGATCTCGGGTCGACGGCGCCGGTGCTGAACGCGCCGCCAGTCGTTACCCTCACGACGCCGAGCGGAAATCTGAGCGGGACGGTTCCGCTCAGTGCGACGGTGGTGGATCCGCTCAAACTCGCCAAGGTGGATTTCCTCGTCGGTGCGACACTCGTCGGCACCGCGACCACGTCGCCTTTCAGCGTGATGTGGGATACGACCACGGTCGCCGACGGACAGGTCATGGTCACTGCCAAGGCAACCGATGTCGACGGCAACGTGGGCAGCTCGGCTGCGACGACGGTGACGGTGGCCAACGCCGGGCCGGTCCCGGTGACCTTGACTCAGTTGCAGACGCAGATCTTTACGCCGATTTGCTCGGGCTGCCACACCGGTATCGGCACGACCCTGCCGGGAGTACAAAATCTGACCAACGGCCACACGTTCGCCAGCGTCGTCAACGTGCCCAGCATCGAGCAACCAACGTTGGATCGCGTCAAGGCCAACGATCCGGTCAACAGCTACTTGATCCACAAGATCGAAGGTGCAGCCGGAATTACCGGCAGCCGCATGCCGCTGGGTTGCGGTTCAGTCGCGAATCCATGCCTCGATCAAGCCACCATCGATCTGGTGAAGGCGTGGATCAGCCAGGGCGCGCTGAACAATTGACCGCCATGACTACAGCACGCTGTGTCAATGCAGCGTGCTGTAGTTCGCCGGCACGTAGCTGTAGCCGGTGCCCGCGGCCCGCAGGTGCCCGATGCCCGGAAAGGATAAATGCGCGCCGGCGACCCAGTCGCCGTGCGCGGCTGCATCGGCGAACAGCTTCTTCCGGGCCGCGGCAGCCTTGACGGAATCGGTGTCGAAGGCGATGGTCACTGCGGGATCCGGAAACTGAACGGCGGCGACGTGCATGAGATCACCCCACAGCACCAGCTTCTCACCCTTGCTCTCGACGGCGTAGACGGTGTGGCCGGCGGTGTGTCCGGGAGTTGCCACGGCGCGGATTCCCGGCACCAGCTCAAGGTCGCCGTCGAACGGCTTGAATTTGCCTGCGGCAATGTACGGGTTCAAGGAGTTCATCGCCCCCAGATAGCCGTCCTTTGCATCCTTGGGCGCCGCATCCATATGCGCTTTGCTCAGCCAAAAGTCGGCTTCTTGCTGAGCCGCCCGCACGATGGCGTTGGGAAAGGCGGGCTTCCCGTCCAGCAGGAGTCCGCCGACATGATCACCGTGCATGTGAGTGATGTAGATCTCGTCCACCTGCTCCGGCTGATAGCCCGACGCCTTGAGGTTCGCGAGCAGCTTGCCGACGCTGGGCCCGAACAATATTCCAGAGCCGGTGTCGATCAGCACCAATTTCGAGCCGGTGTTGATCAGGAAGGCGTTGACCGAGGTCTCCACGGGTTCTTTCAGGAACGCGGTTTTCAGCGCGGCGTGCAGTTCATCCGGCTTGACATTGGTGAGCAGCTTGTCCACTTCCATGGAGAAGGTACCGTCGGATAGGGCGGTCACTTCGATGTCGCCGAGCATCATGCGATAGTAGCCGGGTGCCTGATTCTTCTGCTGAGGCGCGCCGGCGGCGGCGCTTGCGCTGAGAGCCGTGACTACTAGCGCCGCAGCGAGGCTGCGCAACCGGCCAATCGATGTCATTGAAAATCCTCCAGTGATCGTGCCCGGATGGGCGGCGAAATTGTACAGCGGGATCACTGCAGTTGCATATCTGCTGCGTGGTACCGCAACATTGTGAGCTGGCCGTCCAACCGATCATCGGAGCATCTCGTGCATCGTATTTATTCCCCGGCAGTCATGCTGGGATTCGCGTGCTTTTTGTCGTGCGTTTTTGCCGGTGCGCAAGCGGCGGAGAAGCCTCACCTCTATCAATCACCGGCACTGAGCCGGGATTTGATTGCCTTCGGTTATGCCGGAGACCTTTGGACCGTGTCTCGCGGCGGGGGACGCGCGGTGCGCCTCACCAGCGGGGTCGGTCTGGAAAGCGCGCCGGTCTTTTCGCCGGACGGCAGCTCGATTGCCTTCACCGGGGAGTACGACGGGAATACCGATGTGTTCACCATCCCCGCGTCGGGCGGAGTTCCGCTGCGCATCACCTATCATCCGGCCGCGGATGTCGCCGTGGGCTGGTCTCCCGACGGCAAGCGAATCGTATTTCGTTCTGCGCGCGACGCGGGAAGCCGATATTCACAGCTTTATTCCGTGCCCGCCGGGGGAGGCGAGGCAAAACGGCTGCCGCTGCCCATGGCCTATCAGGGGCAAATTTCACCGGATGGCTCGCACATCGTCTATTCGCCGCTGGCACCCGCTTTCGGCTTTGACTACACCGCATTCGTGTCGTGGGGCAACTACCGGGGCGGCCGCGCCAGCACCATTTGGATCACCGCACTCTCGGATCTCGAGTCGGTGGAAATTCCTCACGAAACGGCGTCGGATTTCTTCCCCGTGTACAGCGGCCAACAGATCTACTTTCTATCCGGACGCGCCGGGCACATCGGGATCTTCCGTTACGATCCGGGCACGAAGGCGGTGAGGGAGGTTTTGCACAACGACGGCCCCGATATCCGCACTCTCGCCGCGGAAGGCAGCACCCTGGTCTTCGATCAGCTGGGCGAAATCCATCTATTCGATACCGTCAGCGGCAAGGCTCAGCGGGTGCCGATCGAGATCGAGGCCGACCTGCCGGAAGTGCGATCCAGCATCAAGAATGTCGCGACGGAGATCGATCACGCGACGATTTCACCCACCGGTCTGCGCGCCGCGTTGGAGGCGCATGGGGAGATTCTGACCGTGCCGGCCAAGCCCGGCCCCATCCGCAATATCACCAACACGCCGGGAGTGATGGAACGTTGGCCAGCCTGGTCTCCGGATGGCCAGTCCATAGCCTATTTCTCCGACGAATCCGGTTTGTACGCATTGCATGTGGCCGCACAGGCCGGTGCCGCTCGAACGGGTGCCGCCGCGGTCAAAAAATTTGCGCTGGCGCCCGAACCTGCCTACTACTTTGCGCCGACGTGGTCGCCGGACTCGAAGCGCATAGTCTTCCACGACAATCGCCTGAATGTTTATCTGCTCGACATCATCAC
>DATLVV010000597.1:0-2458 GCA_035577165.1 Steroidobacteraceae bacterium
GTACGGCATAGCCGCTCAATTGTCCTGGTGTGCTCAGTGAACGATCCACCAATGTCAATCCTTCGGCAATCTTCTCCTGATCCCACAATGATCGGTCCTGGTCCTCGAGCAAAACCACGTCGCCGGCACGGGACTCGCGGGTGAGGCGCCGCGCATCGTGCAGCAGCATCAAAGCCAGCAATCCGAGCACGGCCGGATTGTCCGGCAGCAGTTCGTCGAGCAACCGGCCCAGGCGAATGGCCTCGCCGCAAAGCTCGGCGTCGACCAGACGGTGGCCGGTGGTGGCCGCATACCCTTCCGTGAATACGCCATACACCACCGCGAGCACGCCTTGAATGCGTTCATTGAACAGCGGCGGTTCGGGAGTTTCATAGGGGATGCCCGCGTCGCGGATTTTCTTCTTGGCGCGGACCAGGCGCTGCGCCATGGACTCCTCGCTGACCAGAAAGGCGCGCGCAACTGCGTGGGTGGTGAGTCCGCACACTTCGCGCAGGGTGAGTGCGATCTGTGCCTCGCTGCCGAGTGCGGGATGGCAGCAAGTGAATATGAGACGCAGCCGGTCGTCCCCAAACACCGCATCGTCGGCCTCGTCGGACTCGTCGGCCACGGCAGCCGCGTCCGCCTCTGCGCTTGCCAATTCGCGGTCGAGTACCTTGGTCCGGAACACCACCTCGCGGCGTATGCGATCAACCGCCTTGTTGCGGCCGGTTTTGATCAGCCATGCGCAGGGATTCTCGGGTACTCCCGTCGCCGCCCATTGTTCCATGGCCGCGGTGAACGCCTCTTGCCGCGCCTCTTCAGCCAGATCGAAATCGCCGAGCAGGCGGATCAATGTTGCGAGAACACGACCCGACTCTCGGCGAAATATTTCCTCGACTGCCTGATCGACGATGCGTGCAAGCATGCCGAACGCCGTGCGGCCGCCCTTAGACCGCAGGCGGCCAGACGGGTCGTACCTCGATACTGCCCGCTCTGGCGCCGGGTATGCGGGCCGCAATCGCCGTGGCTTCGTCAAGATTTTTTGCCTCGACCAGGTAGTAGCCGCCCAATTGCTCGCGCGTTTCCGCAAACGGACCATCGGTGGTCGTCACCTTGCCGTTGCGCACTCGGACGGTGGATGCGGACGATGTGGGTTTGAGCCGATCGCCGGCCTTGAATTGTCCGGCCTGGATGATCCCTTTGGTGAATTCCATGTATTCCGCCGTCATTGCGGCCATCTCCGCAGGGGGGGTCGCAAAGAACTCAGTTTCGTTTCTATAGATGAGCAATAAGTACTGCATTTTGGATTCCTATGCTGTTCCGGCGTGATTCGCCGTTCCCTAGTCGAACGGCACGCAGCCATTTCGACACCCTTCCCGTTCCGCACGACAACTCTATATCCTGAATTCCCGGCGTGGGCGATGGGTTGTGGGAACTAATTTTTGCTACACCGGTCAAATATACAATATAAATCAGTCACTTACGCCACCGTCGCTGAACGCTGGCGGCTCTTCGCCCTTGGCCGTAAGATCACAGGGGCTTTGACTACATATTCGTCCCCGATAAAGAGGATTCCCGATGAAGGCTTGGATACCGCTCACGCTGGTTTTAGCACTTGGCACCGCCGCGCACGCGCACGCGACTTGCACCTATCCGCGTTCTCCGGACGCACCCCCAGACGGGAATACCGCGACCAAGGAACAGATGATCGCCGCGAAGCATGACTTCGACCGTTACAACGGCGAAATGAATTCCTATTTGGATTGTCTGAAGCTCGAAATGGACGCCGCGGCGCCGAAAGACCCTTCGAAATTGTCGGCAGATGAGAAGAAAAAGGCGGACGATCAACAAAAGATTTTGGTGCAGAAGAACAACGCCGCCGTCGATGAATTGCAGGCGGTCGTTGGGCGATTCAACGAACAGCTGAAGATTTTCAAGGCCAAGCAGAAACCGTCCTAACACCGAGTGCGGCGGAGCAACTCCGCCGCAATTTTACCATGCAGGCTGGAACGCACATTTCGCCGCGTCTGGCCGAAGAGGCGATCAACTCTCGGCTAACGTGTCTGCCGATCGAATCACTGCCTCTCACGCAGTGTGTAGGTGGAACCCTGCGCGAAAACATTTATGCCGAGCGCGATCATCCGCCTTTCGACCGCGTCACCATGGATGGGATCGCGGTGGATAGCACGGCTCTGCGGCGCGGCCTCAAGCGCTTTCGCATTCAGGGTACGCAAGCGGCGGGAACACCCCCGATCAAACTCGGCGCCGGCGACGACGCGATCGAGGTCATGACCGGTGCGATTCTGCCGTTGGGCAGCGACTGCGTCATTCCCGTCGAACAATTGGATATTGCCGGGGGCTTCGCCTCGCTCAATACCGCCGTGGTCAACTCGGCCTATCACAATGTTCACCGGCGCGGCGGCGACAGCCGCCAGGGCACCCTGTTGCTGGAAGCGGGAACACTGTTGCGCGCACCGGA
>DATLVV010000598.1:0-3581 GCA_035577165.1 Steroidobacteraceae bacterium
GCACCGATGGGGATGCTGACGGTTTTCGTGGTATCTCCATCGGTGAGCGTGTGAAGATCCGGAGTACCGCCGCTCGCGGTGACGATCCCCTGCTGGCTCATCGCCGTGGCGGGCATCCGGTACGCGATCGCGGCAGTATCGACGTAGATTTCCGGTAAGGCCGGAGGTGTACCGCCAAAATTAAGCAATTCCGTCCGCGGCTTGTTCAAGAATGGCCCGCTGACGCTGGGCGGCTTCGCGAGCGACCCCTTGAAGGGCTTGCCTCCCTGCAACTGCGTTTCGCTCCACACCACCTTCTTCATGCCGTCGGCCGCGGCGACCCAGGGGCCGCCCGTCTCGCTCCATCCCGGTGAGCCGGCGATCGACATCTCCAGGCCCAGTTGGTCCGCCAGCTTCGCCGCATAGGAAAAGGCGTCCTTCCACGGCGGCGACATGAATACCAAGCGGTTCTCGACAACTTGAGGCTCGCCGAGCGAGGCGTCAAAATTTTGGAACCCGCCGATGCCGATCCGCTGCATCCATTCCAAATCGAGTTTGATGCCCTCCTTCGTGATGTTGCCGTTCATCCAATGCCACCAAACGCGGGGTTTTGCGCTGTTCGGAGGTTGCGTGAAGCCCGCTGCCAATGAATCGGTATTGCTGGAATCCGCAGCAATGACCGGTGCGCCGAGGAGCAGCAACGACCCGAGCGCGGCCAGGCGCTTGCAATCAAAACGCATTCTTACGGTCATCATGCTCGCGCGCCATCGCACCTAAGAAATGGGCGCTCGGCTTGATGCTTCGCACCTGTGTTTTTCGATCAACCGCCACCAAACCGAACTTCGGCCTAAACCCAAACAGCCACTCGAAATTATCGAGCAGGGACCAGTGAATGTAACTGCGCACATCGATTCCCTCGGCCAGACATTGCTCAACTCCCTGCACCGCGACTTTAATGTACGCGACGCGACGCGCATCATCCTCGGTCGCAATTCCGTTTTCAGTGACATACACAGGTTTACGGGTGGCCGCGGCCGCATAGCGAATCGTATTGGCAAGGGCGCGCGGATAAAACTCCTCGCCCATTTGCGTCAGCTCGGCGCCGGCCGGCGGCTGCACGGGACCGTCCTTGCCGATCAGAGACCGTCCGTAGGTTTGTACCCCCACATAGTCGCTTTGAGCGGCCGCGTCGAGCCACGCGGCGTAGCATTCCTGACGCTTTTTATCCAGCTGGCTGTCCGGCCCGACCGCCTGATCATCGATGATGGCGAGGTTGACGCCCACGGGGAATTTACCCGGACCGGACTTCAAGACTGTGTAGGCATCGCGGTGCGCCCGCAACAACTGCGGCTGCATCTTCTGCTCATCGCCGGCAAGCATGCTCGAAAAGCGCTCCGATCCGGATGCGCTGGCCGCGGACCGAAGCATCCCGGCTTGCGCGGCGATCAGCGCCGGGGGCAACTTGAGCCAGCGTATGACCATCGGAATGTTGGGCTCGTTCAGTGTGGACGCCACGTTGATCAAATCTCCAAGGTGCTGAACGACGCGCTCGCAATACTTGGCAAATAATTCCGGCGACTGGGGATTCTCCCAGCCCCCCAGCGCCGCGAACCAACGCGGCGTCGTGCCGTGATTGAAGGTCACCACGGGGGCGACGCCGTGCTCATGACATGCCGCCAGCACGCGCCGGTAGTGTTCGAGTTCCGCGAGCAGGTACTCCCCGGGTGCCGGCTCAATTCGGGACCACTCCAGTGAAAATCGGTAGCTATTAAATCCCAAGCTCGCCAACAGCGCGATGTCCTCGCGATAGCGATGATACTGATCGCAGGCATCCCCGGAACTCTCCGCAAAAATCGTCGGCTTGACGTGTTCCAGCGCCCACACATCGCTGTTGGTATTGCTGCCCTCGACTTGATGCCCGGCGGTGGCGACGCCCCATAGGAACCCCGGCGGAAATGCGCCTCCTGGCCTCTTGGAGTTCGCTGCGCCGCCGGCAGTGTTGGCCATCGAGGGAGCCCCCAGAGCGGCGGCCGCCAGCCCCGCCAACGCGAGCAAGTCTCGGCGATTCAGCAACCCTCCAACCTTCATATTCGATGACTCCTCGGCCAACTCATCCCAGCGGCATTTATCGATGTTCACGGAATGTGTTAGTCCGCCGCATGCCGGTGAGGGGGCAATTCAACGACGTGACTGCGGTACCCGCGGTCCAGGAACCGGCGCATCCCCATGAAAGGTAGTTATATCAACCCGCAAAGGGAATCCGATTTCCTGGATTGCAGCATTCGGTGCCGCCGTATGATCAGCTCCCAAGGTAGCGTCCAACAGCCGCGCCGATCCATCATTCGGTCCCACCGAAAGGACGTGTCGGTCAAACCGACTTCAATAACCTACGACGCCGGATCATCATTCACCGGGTTCGCGCCACAGTGAGAGCCCCCAATCATGAAACGACGATATTCTGTCGCACGGCTTGCGGCACTCGGACTGTTTTGTGTCACTGCTTCGGCTCAAGTGCCGCCGGGCATGACGATGACGCCGATGGAACCGCCGCCCGAACTTAAGGGCGCCATTCCGTTGTACGACGGAGTCGCTCCAGGGTCTGAAGGCGCGAAGCAAAAGGAACAATGGAGCAAGGTGCGCGACGACTACGTCGCACGCAATGTCACGAACCCGACACTTACCCCATTCCTGCCCGCCAAAGACAAGGCCACCGGCGCCGCAGTCATCGTCGCGCCGGGCGGCGGCTTCGTGGTGCTCGCGATGAACATCGAGGGCATTCAAGTCGCAAAGTATCTCGCTGATCACGGCATCGCCGCCTTCGTACTCAAGTATCGATTGCGTCCGACGCCCGCGAGCGATGTGGAAATGCAGGCCGACATGGTAAAAATGATGAGCGGGGGTGGGCGCCCGCCGGCCGATCGCCCGCCGCCATCGGCGCCGCCGTTCGCGCTCGATGATGCGCAGACGGCATTGCGCATGGTTAGAAGACGCGCCGCCGAATGGTCCGTGGATCCGAAGCGCGTCGGCATGATCGGCTTTTCCGCCGGCGCGATGACGACCCTCGCCACCGCCCTGCGCAACGATTCCGCCGCGCGCGCCGATTTCATCGGCATTATTTACGGGCCGTTGGGCACTGTGCAAGTGCCGCAACCCGCTCCCCCGCTATTTGCCGCGATCGCTGTGGACGATCCGCTGATAGGCTCCGGCGATTTCGGATTGATCAAATCATGGCGTGATGCAAAAGCGCCGGTCGAGTTTCACCTCTACGAACACGGCGGGCACGGCTTCGGCATGCGCAAGCAATCACTGACCAGCGACCTGTGGGCCGATCAGTTCCATGCTTGGATGAATGCGAACAAATTGCTTTCGTCCCAGTAGTTCACTGCTGGCGCAGCAAGTGCAACGCGGCCCAGCACCGCTCAATGTGGAATTCGCCTTCACTGCCAACGTGCAGCTGGGTGAGATCCGCATACTGGGCCAAGGACTGGAAGGGATACGCCGCTTCGTCCCGATTATCGGCGGCACGGTCGAAGGCCCGGACCTGACCGGGCGCGTTATCGCGGCGGGCGGCGACTCTCAAACCGTCCGTTCGGATAGTGTGA
>DATLVV010000599.1:0-10190 GCA_035577165.1 Steroidobacteraceae bacterium
CCATACAGGATCACCAAGTGGCTGTCTTTTTTGATGGGATCGCTCAGCGGCCGCACGATGGATTGACCCTCGGCATAGGGCGCGACCGGCCGAAGATTGTCCGCCAGCGTGGCACCCGTCACGGTCAGACAATCGCCGCGCAGCAAACCGGCATCCAACAAAGTTCTCATCAAGGGTTGGATTCCACCGATGGCAACCAGTTCAGACATCGAGTAGCGGCCGCTCGGCCGCAGATCCGCCAATACCGGAACGCGCTTGCCGATCCGGGTGAAATCGTCGAGTCCGAGTTTGACATTGGCGGACGAGGCGATGGCCATGAGGTGCAACACCGCATTGGTCGAGCCGCCGAGCGCGACCACCACGGTGATCGCGTTTTCAAAGGCGCGGCGGGTCATGATTTGCCGCGGCACGATGCCGCGCTCGATCAGATTCACCACCGCGGCGCCGGCGCGCGAGCAATCGTCGCGCTTTTGCCCGGAAACCGCCTCTTGCGCGGAGCTGTTCGGCAGGCTCATGCCGAGCGCCTCGATGGCGGAAGCCATGGTGTTGGCGGTGTACATGCCAGAACAGGATCCGGGTCCGGGGATGGAGGTGCGCTCGACGAAATTGAGCTGCTGTTCGGATACGGTCCCCTGCGCATAGCCGCCGACTGCCTCGAATACGGACACGATATCGCGCCGGTCAGTTCCGGGTCGGATGGTGCCGCCATATACGAACACCGCCGGGCGGTCGAGGCGCGCCAGCGCCATCAAGCAGCCCGGCATGTTCTTGTCGCAGCCGCCGATGGCAACCACGCCGTCGAAGCCTTGGGCGCCGACCACCGTTTCGATGGAATCGGCGATCACTTCCCGCGACACCAGGGAGTAGCGCATGCCCGGCGTACCCATCGAAATTCCGTCGGACACGGTGATGGTATTGAAGGTGATCGCCTTGGCGCCCGCCGCCTCCACCCCAGCGGCGGCCAGCCGCGCCAGCTCGTCGATGTGCATATTGCACGGCGTCAGGTTGCTCCAAGTCGAAGCAATGCCCACTTGCGGTTTGCCGAAGTCGGCATCGGCGAATCCCACCGCGCGCAACATCGCCCGGCTGGGCGTTTGCTTCACGCCGTCGACGACGAGGCGCGAGTAGCGGCGGACTTCGACGGTCTTGGATTTCTTCGGCATGGGGATCTTCAACGGAGCGGATGTCGGGAGGTCGGCAGCATAGTCATCGGCGCCGCCGCCGCGCAACGCCTATTCTGAGTACTCCCGGGCGATGCCGTAGCGCTGCACCAGGTAGCGGTAGGCAGCGCGCACGCCCTGTGCCTCCGCACCGACGCTGCGGCCGGGGCGATCCTTCGAGTTCCAGGCGTACAGGTCGAGGTGCAGCCAGGGCGTGGACTCGCCCACGAAGCGCTTCAGAAACAATGCGCCGAATATGGACCCGGCAAGGCTGGATGAGGCGACATTGTTGAGATCGGCAATCTTGCTGGCCAACTCATCTTCATAGCCCGCCCACAGCGGCATGGGCCATAGGGGGTCGTGTTCCGCGGCCGCGATGCGCGCGAGCTCCCGCACCATCCCATCATCGTTGCCGAACAGCGCCGGCAATTCCGGACCGAGCGCAACGCGCGCGGCACCCGTCAACGTTGCAAAATCCATGATCAAGTCCGGCGTTTCGGCATCGGCATACGCCAGCGCATCGCACAGCACCAGCCTGCCTTCCGCATCGGTGTTGCCGACCTCCACCGTCAAGCCCTTGCGCGTGCCGAGCACATCGCCGGGCCGGTAGGCATTGCCGCTGACGGAGTTTTCGACCGCCGGCACGAGCACGCGCAACTCGGCGCGAATTCCGATGCTCATGAGCATGTGCGCGAGCGCAAGCGCCACCGCGGCGCCGCCCATGTCTTTTTTCATGAGCGCCATGCCGGATCCCGGCTTGAGGTCGAGGCCGCCGCTGTCGAAGCAGACGCCCTTGCCCACCAAGGTCACGCGCGGCAAGGCAGCGCGCGCATCGCCGCTGCCGCCATTCGGCTGCCAACGCAATTCGACCAGCCGGGGTGCCCGGCTGCTGGCCCGGCCCACCGCGTGAATGGCCGGAAAATTTGCCGCGAGCAGCCCCTCGCCCACCCATTCTTGGTAGACGGCCCGATGGCGCTCGGCAAGCCGTTGCGCCGCGGCGGCGAGTTCCGCGGGACCGAAGTCCTCGGCCGGCGTGTTGATCCAATCGCGCGCCATGCGCAACGCTTCAGAGGCGAGCGCAATGAATTGCAGGTCGGCATTCGGCGGCGCCTCGATGCTTGCGGCATCGCTCTTGGCGGGGCGATAGCGGTCGAAGCGATAGGCACCGTAGGCGAATCCGAGTCCCAACTGCGTGGCCTCTTCGGCCGCGAACTGTTGGGCCAAATGAAAGCGGCGCGCCGGCAGGCGCTCCACGAACCCGGCCGCATGCCATAACGACAGTGCTCCGTTGCGCCGTCCCAGGCCGCCCACCGCGCCGGCAATACCGCCCGCGGAGTCCGGCAGCAGCACCACGCGATGCTTTTCCGCCTTGAAGTTCTGCAGCGTGAGCCACGTTGCGACTGGCGGCGTCTGCGACGCGCGCCACGCGTCGATTTCGTTCTCGTATAACAGCCACAACGGAATCGAATCGCTGCCATCGAGGTTCATCAGATATTCGGCACGGAACCCCGGGCGTTTAGGCCGGGAGGAAGTGCCGCTCCTTACATTGAATTACCACTGCATTCGTCCCATAATAACAAGTTGCCAGGTTTCGCGAGAACGCGCTGAGCATTCAGTGCTCTGCGATCAGGGCATTGATCGCTATCCGTATGCGGCCATCTGCGGCTGGCACTAGCGCGAAACCAACGGACCCCGCTCAGGCCAAAAGCCTCCAAGGCGGGGTCTCGCATTTTTCAGGCATGGATTTTAGGTCGAAGGAGAATTTAATGCGTTTGTATTCGCAAAAAGACGTCGACAAGAAAGCGCTGCGTGGTGCGCGCATCGCCATCTTGGGATATGGCAGCCAAGGCCGCGCGCACGCGCTCAATCTGCGCGACAGCGGCTACGACGTGGTGGTCGGCGTGCGCAAGGGAGACAGCTGGAACAAGGCCAGGAAAGACGGCTTGAAGGTGCTGGAGCCGGCGGCAGCCGTCAAGGGCGCGCAATTGGTGGCGATGCTGGTGCCCGATCTGACCCAGAAATCCCTGTACACCGAACTGAAGAGCGTCATCGAAAAGGGCGCCACGCTGTTGTTCGCGCACGGCTTCAACATTCATTTCAAGCAGATCAAACCGCGCAAGGACCTCGACGTGGTTTTGATCGCGCCCAAGGGGCCGGGAGATTTGGTGCGGCGTCAATATCAGCAAGGGCGCGGCGTGCCCTGCTTGATCGCGGTGGCGCAGAACGCCTCGAAGCGCGCCAAAGCGAAGGCGCTGGCCTATGCGGACGGCATCGGCGGCACCCGCGGCGGCGTGCTCGAGACGAGTTTTGCCGAGGAGACCGAGACCGATCTGTTCGGCGAGCAGGCGGTGCTGTGCGGCGGTGCGACCGAACTCGTGGTCAGAGGCTATGAGACCTTGGTGGAGGCCGGATATCAGCCCGCGGTCGCGTACTACGAATGTCTGCACGAGCTGAAATTGATCGTCGATCTGCTGCATGAGGGCGGCATTACGAAGATGCACCGCTTCATCAGCGAAACTGCCAAGTACGGCGACCTGACCCGCGGACCCCGCATCGTCAACAAGGCCACGAAGAAGGAGATGCGCAAGATCCTGACGGAGATCCAGCAAGGTAAATTTGCGCGTCAGTGGATCGCGGAGAACAAGGGCGGACGCCGCAAATATTCCAAGCTGCTGAAGGCCGATCTAAGCCACCCGATCGAGAAGGTCGGTGCGCAGCTGCGCGCGCGCATGCCCTGGCTGGAATCCGGCCGGGCCTGAAACGAGCGTCCATGAGCACCCTGTTCGACAAGGTCTGGGCGGCCCATGAGGTCGTTGCCGAAACGGGCGATGCGCCGGCGGTGCTGTACATCGATTTGCACCTCATCCACGAGGTCACATCGCCGCAGGCGTTCAGCGTGCTGAAGGGCCTGGGCCTGCCGGTGCGCCGTCCCGACCGCACGCTCGCCACCATGGATCATTCGATCCCCACCAGCACCGAGCAGGTGTTCGGCAATGTGCCGATCAAGGTGGATGCGGCCGCGAGACAGGTGCGTCAGCTCGAGCAAAATGCCGCGGAGTTCGGGGTCGAACTGTTCGGCATGCGTGACGCGCGGCGCGGCATCGTGCACGTCATCAGTCCGGAATTGGGAACCACGCAGCCCGGTATGACCATCGTCTGCGGCGACAGCCACACCAGCACTCACGGCGCATTCGGCGCGCTGGCCTTCGGTATCGGCACCACGGAAGTGGGCCATGTATTCGCCACGCAGACCTTATTGCAGCGCAAGCCGAAGACCTATGCGGTGAATGTCGAAGGCCGGTTGCGTCCCGGAGTGACCGCCAAGGATTTGATCCTGGCCGTCATCGGCAAGATCGGGGTATCGGGCGGCACGGGCCACGTGCTCGAATACCGCGGCTCGGCCATTCGCGCCCTGTCCATGGATGAGCGCATGACGGTTTGCAACATGTCGATCGAAGCCGGCGCGCGCGCCGGCATGATTGCGCCGGACGACACCACCTTCGCCTACCTCGAAGGCAAGCCGCGCGCTCCCCGCGGCGCGCATTGGGAGGCGGCACTGGCTCACTGGCGCACCCTGCGCACGGATCCCGGCGCTGCGTTTGATTCGGCCGTGGACCTCGACGCCTCCGTGCTCGAGCCCATGATCACCTACGGCACGAATCCTGGCATGGTGCTGCCCATCGGCGAGGCCATCCCCGACAACAGGGGCGACGCGGTCTTCGCCAAGGCGCTCGCCTACATGGGATTTCACGGCGGCGAGGCCATGCTCGGCAAGCCCATCGATGTCGTGTTCATCGGCAGCTGCACCAACGGCCGGCTTGAGGACCTGCAGGCGGCCGCCCAAATACTCAAGGGCCGCAAGATCGCTCCGGGAGTGCGCATGCTCATCGTGCCAGGGTCACAGGACATCAAGCGTGCAGCCGAAGCGGCCGGGTACGCCGACATATTCAAGGCGGCGGGCGCCGACTGGCGCGAATCCGGCTGCTCGATGTGCCTGGGAATGAACGGCGACACCGTCGCCGCCGGCCAATATTCGCTCAGCACCAGCAATCGAAATTTCGAGGGCCGGCAAGGCGTGGGCGCCCGGACGCTGTTGGCGAGTCCCTATACTGCGGCGGCGAGTGCGGTGCGGGGCCTCATCACCGATCCACGGGACATGCTGTAGTGGAGCCGGTCATCCGCGTTCGCTCGAAGACCGTGGTGATTCCGTCGAGCAACATCGACACGGATCAGATCATCCCGGCGCGGTTTTTGACGACGACCACGAAGATCGGCCTGGGCCGGCAGCTGTTCGCCGATTGGCGCTACCAATCGGACGGCTCGCCGAAGCCCGACTTCGCCTTGAACCGACCCGCGGCAGCCGGTGCGCAGGTGCTGGTCGCCGGCCGTAATTTCGGCTGCGGCTCCTCCCGCGAGCATGCGCCGTGGGCGCTGCTGGATTTCGGCTTTCGCGCCGTCATCAGCACGGAAATCGCCGACATCTTCCGCGGCAATTCCTTGAAGAACGGCTTGCTGCCGATCACGGTCGACGAAACCATCTCGCAGTGGCTGCAAGCCAACCCCGGAGCCGAAGTCGACATCGACGTGGAAGCCCGCCGCTTGACGCTGCCGACCGGGGTGGCGGTTTCCTTTCCGTTGGAGGCCTTCGCGCGGCACTGCCTGTTGAACGGCATCGATGAACTCGGGTATCTGCGCAGCCATTTGGGCGACATCGAGCGCTACGAGGCGGCGCGCGGAATCCAGGCTCCAAAGTGAAGGCGCTGATCGCGGTTCTTCCCGGCGACGGCATCGGCGGCGAAGTCACGGCTGAGGCGGTGCGGACCCTGACCGCGGTCGCCGCACGCTTCGGGCATACCTTTGAATTCCAGACGGCGCTGCTCGGCGGCGCCGCCATCGATGCGACCGGGCAAGCGCTGCCTGCCGCGACGCTGGCGTTGGCGCAGCGCGCCGACGCGATTCTGCTCGGCGCCGTGGGCGGCCCGAAGTGGTCGGCCCCCGATGCGCCCGTGCGCCCCGAACAGGGTTTGCTGCAGCTGCGCAAGGCGCTCGGCCTGTTCGCCAATCTGCGCCCGATTCTCCCGCACCCGGCGGTACTGCACGCCTCGCCGATCAAGGCGGACCTCTTGATCGGCGTGGATATCATGGTGGTGCGCGAGTTGACCGGGGGCATCTACTTCGGCGACAAGAGCCGCACGGCAACCGAGGCCGTCGATGTTTGCCGATATACCGTGGAAGAAATCGAACGCGTCGTGCGTTTGGCGGCGCGTCTGGCCCTGGCCCGCCGCCGCAAATTGACCTCGATCGACAAGGCCAACGTGCTCGAGACTTCGCGCCTCTGGCGCACGGTGGTGGAACGGATCCTGCCCGGCGAATTTCCCGGCGTGAGCTTCGAGCACATGCTGGTCGACTCGGCCGCCATGCATCTCCTGCAGCGGCCGCGCGACTTCGACGTCATCGTGACGGAAAACATGTTCGGCGACATCCTAACCGACGAAGCGTCGATGCTCGCCGGCTCTCTCGGGCTGCTGCCGTCGGCGTCGCTGGGTGCCAATGCGCGCGGCGGACTGTTCGAGCCCATCCATGGATCCGCGCCGGATATCTCCGGGCGCGGCATCGCCAATCCCTACGCTGCGATATTGAGCGCCGCGCTGCTGCTGCGCTACGCGCTGCAGCTGGAGTCCGAGGCGCGCGCCATCGAAACCGCAGTCTCGCGGGCAATCGAGTCCGGCAAGCTGACGGCGGATCTGGCCGGCGCCGGCGCCGCCGTTACGACGCGTGCCGCCGCAGATGCGGTGCTGGCTGGACTCTAGCGGCCCGCTCGAGACCCGCAGCAAGGTCGGCCACCAAGTCCGACGCCTCTTCGATTCCGACCGATACCCGCAGCAGCCCGGCGCCGATCCCCGCGCGCAATCGCGCCGCCTCCTCCATGCCGGCATGAGTCATGGTCGCGGGATGCGAGATCAGGCTCTCCACCCCGCCGAGCGACTCGGCCAGCGTGAAGCATTGCAACCCGGTGAGAAACGCCTCGACCGCAGGTTCGCCGCCCGCAAGCTCGAAGCTCAACATCGCGCCGAAGCCGCTCTGCTGGCGCCGCGCGATCTCATGCCCGGGATGATCGGCCAAACCGGGGTAGTACACCCGTTCGACCGCCGGCTGCGCCGCCAGGAAATCCACCACCACCGCCGTATTTTCCGCATGCACGCGCATGCGCGCATGCAGCGTCCGCACACCGCGCAGCGTCATGAAGCTGTCGAATGGCGCACCGGTGACGCCGATGGCGTTGGCCCACCACGCCAGATTCTCCTGCAGCTCTGCGGTCGCCGCGATCACCGCCCCGCCGACGACGTCGCTGTGACCATTCAGGTACTTGGTGGTGGAATGCATGACCATGTCGGCGCCGAGCGCCAGCGGCTGCTGCCAGATGGGCGAGAGAAAGGTGTTGTCGACCACCGACAGGGCGCCCGCGGCGCGGGCTGCGTCGGCAATCGCGCGGATGTCGACCACCCGCAGCAGAGGATTGCTCGGCGTCTCGATCCAGACCAGGTGCGCGCCTTTGGCGAGCGCGGCGGCAAGCGCAGCGGCGTCGCCCTGATCGACGAAGTCCACCACGAGATTTCCCTGCGCATGCAACGCGGCCAGCAGGCGATAGGTGCCGCCGTAGCAATCATAGGGCGCGATGACCCGCGCGCGGCTCGGCAGTGTGGCGAGAATCAAGGTAATGGCCGAGAGCCCCGTGCAGGTCACCACCGCGCCGGCGCCGCCCTCGAGGTCCGCCAGCGCGCCGGCCAGCTGATCGCGGGTCGGATTGCCGGACCGCGTGTAGTCGTACTTGCGCGGCTTGCGGTACCTCTCGAATGCAAAGTTCGTCGACAGGTAGATCGGCGGCACCACGGAACCGTGCTGGGCATCGGACTCGAGCCCGGCGCGAACCGATCGCGTTGCTATGGCTCGCTTGTTTTTGGGGGGGCTGCTGCTCATGTCCGATGCTCCGCAAGGGTTGCTTTGATGATGGGGGTAAGGGCGGCGCCTTCCTTCAAGAATGCGTCGTGGCCGAAGATGGAATTGATTTCGATGAGCTGCCGCGGTCCGTTGAGGCGCGCCGACAGGGCCTGCATGTCGTTGAACGGCACCAACTGATCTTCGCGCACCGCGATCAGCGTCGCCGGCGTGTGCACGGCGGTGGCGTCCATCTGGTGCAGATCGATCGATTCGCTCAAGACCAGGAACGATTCGGCGCGATACTTTTGCACGTAATCGTCGCCGCGCGCGAACAGGTAATCCTCGATTGGAAACCGAAAGCGGTCCTCGGTGCGCGTCGGGGCGGCGCCGAAGCGCAGCTGAAATTCCACCGCGCTTCGGTAGGTGGCCATCGCCAGCGCACGCGCGAGCTTGAGTCCCGACGGGCCGTCGCCGCGCGCGATGGCCTCGCGCACGATCTGGCGCTGCACGCTGCGCCAGGCGGTCGACAGCACCTGGGATTTGTCGGCGGCGCTCAACACCACGATGTGATTCACGAGCTCCGCGTAACGCTCCGCAAAGCACAGCGCCACCATGCCGCCGTACGAAGCGCCGACGATGGCATGCAGCGGCTTGAGCTTGAGATGCCGCACGATCGCGCGCAGCGCATCCGCCTGGTCGTAGGAACTGAGCGGCGGAAATTTGCCGCCGGTTTGCGGCGTGGAACTGTTGCCGCGTCCGCCGAGGTAGTCCATGCCGAGGATCCGGTAGTGGCGGGTATCGACGCCGAGGCCCGGCCCCACGATCTCGGGCCACCATCCCTCGCCCTCCGCGCCCGCGACGATGCGGTGCGCCGAGATGCCGCCGAGGACGGCAATGACCGGCGCATCCTCGGGACCCACGAGCCGGAAGGCGGCGCGCGCATCCGGCAATTCATCGCCGTAATGCAGGCGCAACGGAACGGGCAGCCGCAATACGTCGTCGATTTGATGTGATGGTTTTCCGGCCACGTTCCGCTTGCTCCATAGAGAGGTTTACATAACCCCTGTAGCGCCAGCGCCCGCAGCCCATTGCAAACGGTGAATCCGTGCAATCGACGGCCTATCTACCGGAATCGAGCCTGGCCCGACTCCGCAGGAGTTGGCACCGTTCCGGCAGGGTCCAGCGGATCCTGCGGTGGTTGCCCCGGCTTCTAAGGGCCTTTCCCTCAGCCGGTCTAGATAAGCTGCGGGAATTTTAGGCATTGGTCCGGTGTGCGTCAAGGCATTTTGCGCCGCTTGCGCCGCGTCTATTAATGCATTAATGTACTAGCGCATTAATACGTTAATCGAGCACTAGCGCGGCCGAATCCATGAAAACCAACCGTCCGGTCACTCTGCGTCAGGAACAACAGCACGAACGTGCGCTGTGCAGCGCCATACTGGCCTTGCGCAGCGTCGAGGAGTGCCGGAGTTTTTTCCGCGATCTGTGCACGCCGGCGGAGCTGCAGGCGATGGCGGACCGTTGGGCGGTGGTCGAACTCCTCGAGCGCGGACTGCCGTATCGCGAAATCCACCGCCAGACCGGGGTCAGCGTCACCACCGTGGGGCGCGTCGCCCGCTACCTGACGTCGGGCAACGGCGGCTACCGCGCCGTGACCGAACGGCTGAAAATCGATGGGTGACATGCATGCGGCAGCGGCCCCGCGCCTGAAAATAGCCGTGCAGAAGAACGGCCGGCTCACCGACAGCTCGCTCGACCTGTTGTCGCGCTGCGGCCTCAAGTACAGCCGCGGCAAGGATCAACTCATGTGCTACGGCGAGAACATGCCGCTCGACGTGCTGTTCGTGCGCGACGACGACATCCCCGATCTGGTGCAGGAGGATGTGTGCGATCTGGGATTGGTGGGACTGAACGTGGTCGAGGAGAAGCGCCTGTCGTTCGCCGCGCGCTCCATCGAGCCCTTGTTCGAGACGGTGCAGCTTCTGGATTTCGGCCGCTGCAAGCTGTGCATCGCCGTGCCGGACGGCTTCGAGTATCGAGGCGCGCAATCGCTGCAGGGAAAGCGCATTGCGACGACCTATCCGCACGTTC